>MWBQ01000098.1 GCA_002069605.1 Candidatus Atribacteria bacterium ADurb.Bin276 | reverse complement strand
AAAACCAGATATGAGAACCGGAATGGTTCGAGTATTAAAAGCAGTGAGCTTAACAGCAAACAAAAACTCATTCCAAGATGCAATAAAAGTCAATAAAGCAACCGTCATTATCCCTGGAGTTGTAAGTGGAATAACAACTCGAGTGAACAGCTTGGCATAGCTACATCCATCAATCAATCCAGCCTCGACTATCTCCCGTGGAAGCTCCTTAAAGAATCCATAAACCAACCAAATCACAAAGGAGAGATTAAAAAAAGTGTAGGCGAGAATGAGCGCTGGAAAGGTATCGATCATTCGAAGCCTGGCAAATATTAAAAAGAGAGGTATGGCAGCAGCTATTGGAGGCATAATTCGCAGGCTGATGATCCATATCAGCAAAGAGGTTTTGGTTTTTGCCTTCCACCGCATGAAGGCAAAAGAAAACGCTGCTATGCACCCAATAACCAGCGAAAAAATAACCGAAATTATTGATGCGATCAAACTGTTTCTGATATACCAAAAAATCGACTTTTGCTCAAATACAACTCGATAATTATCCATCACTAAACCTGTGGGAGAAAAATTGGGAGGCCAAGACATTGATTTTGCCTCCGGCCGAAAAGAGGTGATACCCATCCAATAAATAGGTAGGAGGTATAAAATGGTAAAAACGGCAATAATTAAGATAATTGCAGTGTTAACCATTTGTTTTTTTGATTTTTTACGAGGCTTAAACAATTTCGAACCTCCTATTCAACCATCCCAGGAACCTGGTAATAAGAATTCCCATAACGATGGTAAAAATTAATGCAAATGATGTTGCAGATCCAATATTTAAATCGTTGAAAGCTGTGCGGAAAATGAGGAATCCAATGGTTTCGGTTCCACCACCTGGACCTCCATAAGTTAAAGTGTAAATAAGATCTAACGCTTTGGTAGCATCCATAAAACGCAAGGTAAGGGCAATTATAATAGCATAAGAAATAGAGGGAAGGGTAATATGAATAAATTTTTGCCACCCGGTTGTTCCATCGATTTCACCTGCTTCTAAAATTTCGGGTGGTATGCTTTGGAGTGCAGCTAAAATAATAACATACATAAAGGGCGTCCATTGCCAAACATCAGCTAATACAACAAAAAAGAGAGCATACTCATTTCCGGTCGGAGCAAAACCCTGAGTACCCAAAAGCCAGTTGAATAGACCATAATGGGGATTGTAAATCATCCTCCAGATAATACCTACCACTATTGGTGACACAAACATTGGTATCGTGAGTGCAGTTCGAACGACCGGACGGAAAAAACCAAGCTCTCGATTCATAAGAACGGCTAATACTAAACCAATTATCAACTCTAAAAAAACAGCAAGAATAACATATATAATGGTATTTTGTAAGGCATTCCAAGCAAAACTCGATTTAAAAAGATCGATATAATTTTTTAAACCCACGAATTGAGCAGGCATTCCATAGCGCCATATATAAAAACTTCCTCTCAAAGCAAAAAATAAAGGGTAAATCGCTAAACTCAGGAAAATTATAAAAGCAGGCAGTATCAAATAATATTTTAACCTTTTTTCAATCATAAGCAGTCCCCTAATCAATAGTTATGGAGAGAAATTTCAACTATTCTCCCCATAACTATTTTTTTTATTGGAGAATTAGGTTTATTTCTGAGGATAACCAGCTCTTTCAAGAATACCTTTTAGTTCTTCAATCAGTTTATCGACACCTTCTTCAGCTGGCAACTTGCCGGTCATAATCTGGTTGGTAATTACTGCAAAATTTCCGCCATAGAGTTCCGACATAGTAGCAATTTTTCCATAAGAAACCGCTTTAGATATTGCTTCCGACTGACCTTTGAGCCAATCGCCGTAGGTTTCCTTTAAAGAATCATCGGTATAAGTTGCTTTTGCGCTTGGTCCTTTACCAAATTCCTTGAAGAAAAAGAGGTCATTCTCGGCAGTGGTCATGAATTTAATATATTCCCAAGCAGCTTCCTGGATTTTCGAGTCTGCACAAATGAATATTCCCCATCCACCTGACATTGGATAACCGATGGCTATATCAGCTGTACCGGTTTTTGCTCTTAAATCTGCATTAGCCGGATCAAGAAGCATACCATAAAGGGTAAGCGGCCAGACCTCGGTCATTGCTGCTTTTCCATCGATATAGAATTGGTAAGCTTCGGGGAGATTGTAACTTTCAACTCCAGGAGGCATATCTTTTAAACGATCTTGCCAGTATTGGAAGGCTTCGACCATTTTTGGTTTATCGATACAGATTTGGAAATTTTCATCCCAAAAACCATTTTCAGTTTTTATACTATTCCAATCAAACATTTGGAAATAGGTCTCAAAAGGATAAGATATACCCTGTTCAGTTGCATACATGTAAACGGCTCCCCAGATTCCTTTTTCTTTGTATTCTGGGTTATTATTAATCGATTGAACTATGTTGAGCCATTCCTCCCGATTGGTCGGTACTTTAAATCCTTCTTTCTCAAAAATGTCTTTCCGGTAGAACATTAAACGACCTTCCATGTTGAAAGGAAGGGCATATTGTTTCCCTTTCCACTCGGAATTAATTTGATAAGCTTTTTCTACGTAGATTGATGGATCGAATTCTGGATCATTTTTTATAAAATCATCCAGTGGGATCACATAACCACCATCTGCCCAAGCTCCTGTCCATTGATGGGCACCAACAATGACATCATATTGACCAGTGTGGGCTACAAATGCCGACATGGCTTTATCAAATTGAGTTCCATAAGGGGCTTCGTCCATTAAAATGTCAATCCCGAATTTCTCCTTCACTACTGGAACTGACCATTTTACTGCTTTTAACATGGGATCGTGGGAGTTGGCAAAGACTTTTAATGTTACACCATCAAAACGTTTCTCGGCTGCAAATGTTGGTACAATAGCAATTAACAAGACACTAACAACAATTAAGCTTAGAACTATGATTCTTTTCATTCCTGTTTTCCTCCTTTAAAAATCCTTATCATTCTTTACCCTCATTGAGCGAACCTAAGGGTTTTAATCATTACAGAGTGCTTTCCAACATACCTCCTTTCAATAGTATGGAATTCATTATAACAAAGAAATTTAATAATTAACTCTTTTATATTTGTATTTATTAGGTTTTTTTATAATCGCCTCTTCTTGCTCGATAAATAAAATCACGATAAGCATTAAAATTTTCCAGACTCATTTCCGGAGGGACGCCTCCAGCTCCTGAAAGGATAAACCTTTCCTCTCCACCAATAGTTACTATATCTTGAATGTGCTTCAATAAATCCTCTTTTTTCATTTGTCCAATCGTACAACTAATACCACCCTTGAGGGTAACCTTTTTACCATACTTTTCCTTTATGGATCTAAAATCCATTCCATCATAAGCATCGAGGGGATCGATGGAATCAAAACCAGCTTCAACAAAGTCTTCAAAAAGTGACATAACATTTCCATGAGAGTGAAACATAACCTTTTTCCCTCTTGAATGTAAAGCCTGAACAATTCTCCTGTCGTTTTCTTTAAACAGTTCTTGATAACTTTTTGGGCTAAAATATGCTGCAGTCTGGGTTCCCATATCGTTGGTTATCCAAAGTCCATCAACCTCACACTCATCAACCACCATTAATGCCAACTTAATGACTGCATCTACCGCTCGTCTCGACATTTTTTTAACCAGTTCTGGTTCTGAAGCGATATCCATCCAGGTATTCTCTAAACCTCGAAAGAGCATCCAAGCTGCTTCAAAAGAACCCTTCCCTTCCATGGTTACAAAATATCCTCGATCTTTTAATTTTTTTATTGGTTCCTGCAATGATTTTATCCGTTTACACAGCCCCTCCCAATTAGGTTCAGGTATCTTTTCCAGGTCTTCAATATCTTTTACTGGATTATAAAATGCTTTTGCATAATAGGGCTTTTTACGCCAATACCAAATTCCTCCAAAAAAGGTTTTTACTAATAAATGAGTTTGGTCCTCAGTTAAAACATCACAAAATATTCCTGGTCCACCTGGAATGTTGAGAGGTGCGGGTACAATTACCCAATCGGAATGGAAAAGTTCGGCTTCCAACAAGGCGATTTCATTCCATGTTCCAGACATAACTTGTGGACCGAAAAAAGCTAAGCGAGCTTCATGACAGTCAAACCCATCAATATAAGGAAGAATATCAGTTTTTTTCCCATCCAAAGCTGCCATGATCCTTTCATAGCCAGTCATTTATATTGCCCCCTTCATTGAATTACCGATTTCACAACTCGTGATAAAATAATGGTAACTACAATTTTTATATATTCTAAAATAACCTAAGCTGTGTAATTAAGTAAATGGTTTCTCCCGCAATATTTGAAAATTTTTTAATAGGAGGGAATGGGTATGAATATCATTACGAGAGAAGATATTCAAAACCTTCTCAAAAAGCAGGAGGGGATATGTGTCTCTCTTTATGCTCCCATGGAAAAAAGTGGTGATACCCAACAAAACCCGATCCGATTTAAAAACCTCTTATCTATTGCTGAGAAGCATCTTATTGACCAAGGGTTTCGAGAAAACGAGTTAAAAGATTTTCTTTCACCAATAAAAAAATTTCAGCAAGATAGCCTTTTCTGGGAACATCAAAGTGATGGTTTAGCTGTATTTCTTTCAAAAAATTGTTTCCATTACTACCGTCAACCC
>MWBQ01000097.1 GCA_002069605.1 Candidatus Atribacteria bacterium ADurb.Bin276 | reverse complement strand
TTTACAAAGAAGATGTTTTAGCTATTTATAAAATGTGCCTGGAATAAAATACCCTCGGGAAAATCCGAAGGTATTTGGTTGTTTTCTTTTATTTTTCCTGTTATAATTGCCATCGTGACGTGGGCGAATAGCTCAGCGGCGGAGCACTTGCCTTACACGCAAGGGGTCGCAGGTTCAAATCCTGCTTCGCCCACCATGTTTTTCTCATTCAGAATTTATCGATTTCGAATTTTTTCAAGATTGCTCACGACTACTGCAACGACGATAATAACCCCAACCGCCAGAGTCTGGAAATAAGATGAAACATTTAAAATATTCAAACCATTCTGGACAATCCCTAATAAGATAACACCCAAAAAAGTACCAGCAATGGTGCCCCGTCCTCCTTCAAAGGTTACTCCCCCGATGATAGCGGCGGCTAATGCTCTCAATTCATAACCTTCACCGGCATTCGCTAAAACATTTCCCAAGCGGGAAACTAAAACCAAAGATGCCAAGCCAATAATCGCTCCGCTCAGGGTATAGTTCATAATCTTCAAACGGTCAACGTTAATACCGGAAAGATAGGCGAGTTGTTCATTGCCCCCCATCGCCACTAAACGCCGACCATATTTGGTATAAGTGAGTAAAAAATGGGTGGCAAAAACCATTACAATGACTATAATCATCGGCATGGGAACTCCAAAAACCCGACCTCGACCTAAAAATTGAAAATTTCCCTTCATTGAGAGAAATAGACCCTGTGATATAACTAAAGCCAAGCCATAATATACATAATTCATCCCCAGAGTAACGATGAGAGGGACGCATTTACTTTTACTGACAATCACACCGTTAATAAAACCACAGATGACCGGAATCCCAAAACCAATGAGTATTGCCAAACCGACATTCGATCCTCGCATGATCAATGTACAAATAACTACACTGGAAAGACCGATCATCGAGCCAATCGATAAATCAATCCCACCTGAAATGAGCAAAAGAGCCATGGCCATAGTCGCAATGCCAAGGACAGTAATTTGTTGAAAGACCGCTAAGAGGTTACCCCAAGTTAAAAAACGAGGGTTCATCGATCCAAAAATGACCGAAAGTAAAATAATTACAATCAACAAAAAAAACGATTGATTCTTAAATAAGGCAGGTAAGTTCGTAGTTTTTGTAGTCAAATGACCATCACTCTTTGGATTGTCCATCATCGGTCACCCCAAAAGCATAAGATATAATATTTTCTTCTGTTATTTCTTGGTCGTTTAACTCAGTGATGATCCTTCCGTTTTTTACCACCAAAACCCGATCACTCAAAGCAATAAGTTCCGGTAATTCGGAAGAAACCATAACGATCGATTTTCCTTCCTTAGCAAGTTCGGTTATCAGTTTATAAATTTCATTCTTTGAATTAACATCAATTCCAATTGTCGGTTCATCGAAAATCAGGATGTCAACGTTTTTAAATAACCAGCGAGCCAGAACTACTTTTTGTTGATTCCCACCGCTCAAAAATCGAACTTCCTGATGAGGTGACGGAGTTTTTATATCTAAGTCAAGAATAAAATGCTCCACATCTTTTTTTTCTTGGTTTAAGTTTAAAATTCCACCAGGATATTGGTCCAAACCGGCAATTGTAGTGTTTTTAATTACACTTAAATTGAGCGCTAAACCAGTTTTATGTCGGTCCTCAGTGATCAAACCAATTCCAGCTCGTATGGAATCTTGGGGGGAACGAATGTTGACAGGCTTGCCACGAAGCAATACTTCTCCACTGACCTTTCGATCCATCCCGAAGAGAGCCCGAACTAACTCAGTGCGTCCTGAACCAACTAAACCGGCAATCCCTAATATTTCACCTTTCCTCAGGTTAAAGCGAATAGTCGGTGAATGACGACGTAGTTTTAAATTTTTTACTTCCATCACCACTTCACCGATAGTATTCTTATCCTTTTTATAAAACGTTTCTACTGAACGGCCTACCATTTCTCGAGTGAGAAGATTCAAATCAAAATTCTTATCGGGATTATCATGAGTGATGACTATCTGGCCATCCTTAAAAACAGTAATCCGGTCAGCAATTTCTGATATTTCCTCCAAGCGGTGAGAAATATAAATTACACTGATCCCCCGCTGACTGATATCTTTCACCAAATCAAGAACAACTTTTACATCATTAACATTAAACATAGCAGTTGGTTCGTCCATAATTAACACTCGAGGCTCATAAGCAAGCGATTTCACAATTTTTACGAATTGTTGCTCAGCAGGACTCAGCTTTTCAACAGGAGCTTCCGGATCTAGATGAATCTTCAAGGAGTCAATGATTTTTTGAGTTGCCTGAATGGTCTCTTGGTAGCGGATCAATCCAAAGCGAGTGGCTTTTTCTCTGCCAACAAAGACATTTTCTGCAACGGTCATTTGTGGCACAACAATATTCTCTTGGTAAATAACCTGAATTCCCAAGGTTTGAGAAAGATAGGGAGTAAGGTATTTATAATTTTTACCATGAACCATGAGTTCTCCGCTATCAGGCCGTAAACTACCAGTGAGAATTTTGATAAAGGTTGATTTTCCGGCACCATTTTCTCCAACAATACAATGGATCTCACTCTGGTGGAGATCAAATGAAACATTGGAAAGAGCTTTCACTCCTGGAAAGGTTTTAAATATATGATGGGCTTGGATAATATAGTCTCTTTTCCCTGCTTCTATCATGACTCATTTACCTTTTTCAAATGGTCTACAATTAAAAAGATGTCCTTCCCCATAAGAGGAAGGACATCATGAATCCAACTAATTAAATTATTCAATACCACCAATGTAATTTAAAGCCCGTTCATAGTTTTCATCGGTAATTTCCCAGGATATAGCCTCGGCTAAATTCTCCTTGAAAATTGGAATAATCGGAAGAGGTATGAATTTTTCCGGTTGCTTTCCTTTGGTTATAAATTCATAGAGACTCTTGAAAGTAATCAAGCCTTGCAGTGAAACTGGTGCACTCATGGTTGCATCTAATTCGCCCTTCTCAATCATTTCCAGACCATGTGGTCCACCACCAGTAGCAACGACTTTGACCTTTCCAAATAAACCGGCGTCTTTTAAAGCATTGATAACACCAGTTGCCATTTGTTCGTTATTAGCAAAAATAACATCGAACTCCAGACCGGATTGAATGGCATTTTGGGTAACGTTCATTGCTTGCTCAGCACCCCAATCGGTTGGTTGGGTTGAAACCAGCTCTACTTTACCAAATTCATCGAGTGCCTTATGGAGTCCTTGCTCATAAAGTTCGGTAATTCCCATACCTGGTGCTCCCATTACATAAAACAGTTTACTTCCTGGATAGGCTTCATTGATATATTTCCCTGCCGCATAACCAATATCATCATATTGGCAGGCCACACAGGAAATGTAGTTGGGGGTATTTTCGGCAGGAAGCGAGTTTTCAAAGGTAATCGGTATCCCGGCAGCGTTTGACATCTCGGCCATAGTAACATCCAATTCGGGAGTCATGGTGAAAACCGATATTCCATCAACCTTTTTAGTGATGAGGTCTTCCATTGAAGAAACAGCTTTTTCCAGATTTCCTTCTGGATCAAGGACGATAGTCTCAATGCCTTTTTGTTTGGCTGCGTATTCAAAGGCTAAAATTGAATAATTATTCCAAATGTCCTTTCTACTAAAAGCAATATAACCGAAGGTTAGCTTTTCATTCTCTTCAGCAAAAACAACTCCGAAGACAAGAAGCGAGAAGAGCGCGACTAATAAAACCACACCCAATCCCTTCACTACGGGTTTTTTCATAATATCTTACCTCCTCATAATAATATTGATACTCAATAATATTATACCTTTAATTGCTAAATTTCCAACTGGAAATCCGTTTAGAGCATCTCAGCACCTACAATTAATTTAACAATCTCGTCGGGAGTAGTTTGTTTTTTTATCCTTTCACCAACTTTGATCCCACCTCGTAAAACGACAATACGATCAGCAACGTTAAATACGTGACGCATGTTGTGGCTAATAACAATTACCGAACACCCTTGTTCCTTTAACTTCAAAACTAAATCTAATACTTTTCTTGATTCCTTAACACCCAAAGCAGCGGTCGGCTCATCCATGATAATAATTTTTCCACCCCAGGGCATGATCCGGCCAATAGCCAATGACTGTCGTTGCCCACCCGATAAGTACCTAACCATAGTACTTAGGGAAGGAAGCTTAATACCTAAAGTATTCAAGGTATTTACTGTTTCTTCAACCATTCTTTTCCTATCGATGAAAATACCCATTTTTCCAAGAGTTGGTTCTCTCCCTAAAAAAAAATTTGCCGGAACATCACGAGTTTCTATCAATGCCAGTTCCTGGTAAACGGTTTCAATCCCTAATTCCCGAGCTTGAATTGGAGAAACTATTTCGACCGGTTTCCCCTGCATATAAATTTCTCCAACGGTTGGAGCATGAACTCCGGCAATAATTTTTATTAAGGTGGATTTTCCTGCTCCATTATCACCAACAATGGCAACGATCTCTTTTGGAAAAACGGCAAAATCGACATTTTCAAGAGCATGAATCCCACCAAAGTATTTGCAAATTCCTTTCAACTCAAGAATTGGTTGAGTGTTTTGAATTGGGGTTAGATCCTTCTGCTTTTCTTCATTCATCTCATTATCCCCCTCAGATACGTCTTTTCCGATACTGGTCGATCATTACAGCGCTAATAATTACAGCACCGATAGCTGAGGATTGCCAATAAGCGGGGAAACCTACCAGTACTAATGCGTTACGAAGAATTTGCATAATGGCTGCTCCCACTAACGCTCCCCAAACATTTCCCTCTCCACCATTCAGACTAATGCCGCCAATAACTGCCGCAGCAATGATATCTAACTCATATCCTTGAGCAGCCGTTGGTGCTGCTACCCCCAGACGAGAAGTCATAAGAATCCCACCAACCGCAGCAAATAAACCGGATAATGAATAAATAACATATTTTACCCGCTTTGCATCAATACCGGCCAGCGATGCTGCATATTCATTTCCTCCCACTGCATAAATATGATATCCACCCTTGGTTTTACTCAAATAGATGTATGAAATAATGACAAAAAAAACCATGATTAATGCGGGAAGAGGAACTTTCCAAATATAGAAAGCTAAATCAGTTTGACCCAAAAAAAGAAATCCTCGAGGCAAATCCCTAATCGGCCAACCACTAGTTAATCCGTAACAAAATCCCCGCAGAATGCTTAACATACCCAAAGTTGCAATAAAGGGTGGAAGCTTTGCCCGGCTTACTAAAATTCCGTTTATAAAACCAATAAATACTCCAAATCCTAAACCAATAAGGATAGAAACCAATACTCCGAAACCATAGGAAAGCATCATAGCAGTCATAATACCGGCAAAAGCCATAGTTGAACCTGAAGAGAGGTCTATTCCACCCCCAATAATAACCATCGATTGACCAAAAGAAGCAATTGCAATCCAAGAAAAAGCTCTCAAAACATTGAAAATATTATTAGCAGTTAAAAAAGTTCGGGTAAATGAGCCTAGTAAAAAAATCATTAAAAACAGAATAATGACAATTGTGGTCAGTTGATTGTTTAAAAGTCGGGTAAAGATCCCTAGTTGGGGAGAGATGGTGGTTTCAGCATCAAATTCGGTTTTTGGTGGTGGCAACATACACCTTCCTCCTTTGAGGAGAAGAACCCCACACTCTTTGAGCGTGAGGTTCTTCTTTTTCCTTTTCCTCTTTGGGCTCTAATTTTCAATATATAGAAATTGATTTCTATTAAGTAGCCTTCTTTTCTTGAGTTTCATTCGTTTCACTTAGAAGGCTGGCGAAAGAGGTTTGGTAAAGTCTTGGGTATCCCAAGCTTCAATCATAGCATCTACATTCTTGCTGGTTACAATATCCATGCCCGAGTCAGTCCAGCTTTCATAGCGATTATTATTGACAATATAGTCATAGAGCATTTGAATGGTATCATATCCCCATCCCCAATACTTTTGACCAACCAGACCGGACAAATAGCCATCTTTTAAAAGTTCCAACTCAACTGGTAAGGTATCAAATGCAATCGTCTTTAAAGTACCTGCCTTAGCTGCGGCTTCCCAAAGGGGCATAGAACCTCTCTCAGCAAACAATGGCCACAGACCTACAAAAAACCATCCATTAAGATCAGGATTGGCTTGCATAACTTCCTCAACCACCTGAACTCCTTTATTGATATCATCATCACAGGCAACTGTCGTTACGATCTCAATATCCGGGTAGTCCTTGACTCCATCTTTAAAACCACGGATTCTTTCCTCTAAATTTAAAGCTCCTGGTACTCCGGTAAGCAATGCAACTTTTCCTTTGGTTCCCATAGCTTTTAACAACAGATCAGCCGCTGCCTTTCCACCCTCATAATTGCTAACCCCTAAATAGGTAAAACGCTTACTTTCTGGGGAATCGGAATCCCAGGTCATAACCGGAATGCCGGCTTCGATAGCCTTATCAATTACATCCTTGAGAGCAGTCGGGTCATTGCAGGATACACCAATACCACTTACACCTTTAGAGATAACATCCTCAATCACCCGTACTTGTTCTGCAGCATCAGAATTTACCGAGGCTACGTACAATACCTCCACTGTATCTTCGGTTTGCTCGGTAAGCTCTTTGGCTTTTTGTAAAGCACCGCTCCGGCCTAATTCAAACACTGGATTGTTAAGAGCTTTAGGAATCCAAGCAAATACAAATTTGTTTGCAGCAGCACTGATAGCTGGGAAAAGCAGAGAAATTGCGAAAACTAATACTACACAGCATAAAACATATTTTTTCATTTTCATTGATCATCCCACTCCTTTTTTAGACATTGAACCTAAATAACCATTAATGATATTTATTTTTTTGTTATCATCTCCTTTCCATTATTTATTCCATACTAAGATATAGTATTACTCTATCAACAAAATATGTCAAGTTTTGAAACTGTAATCGACCAATAGTGAACATTAAAATCATCAGTGATATTTGACTTAATGCAACACCCCCAGATTTAATAAATCAAACCTCTATCAAAGGATATAAAATCGTAGGGGCTCAATGTATTGTGCCCATTCTTTAATTAATGTAGCGACATGCCATGGCATGTCGAATCTTGGTTTTCACACTCATCTTCACCTTCTCCCATCATGGGAGAAGGAACTCTAAATCGTCATTGCGAGGAACGAAGTGACGTGGCAATCTCATGAGCTTAATCTTTTTTATTATTCTCTTTTTGGATAAAGGGAGATGGTTTGAGATTCGATTTTTTCCAGTTCTTTCAAATCCCCCTTTATCCTCCTTTGTTAAAGGGAGTGATTGGTAGGGCATTAAGGAACCATGAAAAATATTTAACCAATATTCATATCAAAATTGGAAATATAATTTGGTAGAATAGAGTTATAATTTTTTAAATTGTAAGGGAGGCAGATTTATGGACAAGTACATTTGCACAGTTTGCGGATACGTTTATGATCCTGAATTAGGCGATCCTGATGCTGGAGTAAAACCTGGTACATCTTTCGATGATCTTCCCGAAGATTGGGTATGTCCGGTCTGTGGTGCTTCAAAAGACCTTTTTGAAAAGGAATAGCCAAGATAAAAAGGTTTTAATGGAATTACATTTCAAAGCCATTTTTTAGGTTAAAAACAATATTATTAAAATAAAGGGATTATCCCGTTGGGAAAATCCCTTTATTTAATGCCTTCTTTATACTTCTCGAGTATAGACCTTCTCAACTCTTTTTATCGCATAAAACAGTAAAAGTGAGATGATAACGGCACTTCCGGCTTGTATCAAGTTTCCCTGTATTTCAAACAAAGCTGCTCCCATGCCATAGAGACGTGTTCCAACCAAAAAATAACCAAAAACCATTTCTAAAACCGCAAGAATAAGAATGGGAACTCTTTTTCCGGCACTCATATCTTTCGAAGCAAAAAAACCAACGATTAGCCCTTCTATTCCTTTGATAATAAGAGTAAATGGTGCCCAGTGAGCATAGCCAGTAAGAATATCAGCCAAAGCTGAACCCAACCCACCGCCGATCATCCCAATCTTGGCACCAAAAAGCATAGCAAAAACCAAAATAACCGCATCACCAAGATTAATATACCCCTTGGTTTGCGGTATCGGTATTTGCACCACCATGGTAACTACGGTGACTACTGCCACTGACAACCCGGAATAGGCGATTAATTTCGTGGTTTTCATTCCATCTCCACCTTAAAGAAATTCTTTAGCTCTTATTATTCTATTCCTGGGGAAATCCCATTTCAAGGTACATTAATCTTTTATAGAGCGGTTAGCTTTTAATAGCACCAAAGGTAAGACCACGAACTAGATATTTTTGAACTATCAAAGCAAAAATGAGCACCGGAATGGTAGCAACTATTCCCACCGCCGCCATTTCCCCCCATATTACACCAAGAACTGATAGGAAAAAAGTTACTGTTGTTGGTATGGTTCGAGCGTTAAAGCTAGTTAGAAAAAAAGCCAGAGAAAATTCGTTCCAGGATTGAATGACACAAAAAATGGAAGTGGCAGCAACCCCCGGAGCAATGAGTGGGAAAATAATCCGTCGTATAGCTTGAAACCTTGAACAGCCATCCACCCAAGCCGCCTCTTCCAGCTCACGAGGAATATCTTCAATAAACCCTCGCATCATCCAAATAGTAAAAGGAATATTAAAACTTAAATACACAATAATGAGAAGGAGATGGGTATCAAGAAGTCCAATAAAACGCCCCAGAAGGAAAAAGGGTATAACCACTGCCATCGGTGGCAACATACGGAGTGAAAGAACCCAATAGGCTATATCTTCTTTTCTATTGAACTGAAAACGAGCCAACCCATAGGCAGCAAAAGTGCCTAATGCTACAGAAACCAAGGTAGTAAATAACACCACAATGATACTATTGTTGATATACATAAACATATCCCGTTTTTGAAATATTGCCCGATAGTTTTCGAGAGTGGGTTGGAAAAACCAAATCGAAGGATCAATGGTCTGTACCCGAGTTTTTATTGATGTCATAAACATCCAGATAAAAGGAAAAACACAGATAATAACCACCAAGGCAATAAGAAGATCTAAAATAATATTTTTGACCTTTCTTCGTCTTGTGTAATTCATTAATGGTGACATCTAAAACTCCTCCCTGGTTCCTCTTCTCATTATCCGAAGCAAAATATTCGTCAATATTGTAATGATAACCAGCAAAACCATAGCATTCGCCGATGCTCGTCCTATCCAGTTGGTATGTCTAAAACCGAGTCGATAGATATGCATACTCATTAACTCAGTGGCATTTCCCGGCCCTCCTTGAGTCAAACCATAGACAATATCAAAGATTTTTAAAGAGTCTATGGAACGAAGTAAAATAGCAATAAAAATCATCGGCTTTAAAAGAGGAAGGGTAAGATAATAAAAAATTTGCAGAGGTGAGGCGCCATCAACGACCACTGCTTCGTAGGGTTCTTGAGGGAGAGATTGTAAACCGGCATATAGAATAAGTGCAACAAATGGAGTCCATTCCCAAATGTCAACCATCATGACTGACCAGAGAGCGTTTTCATATCCTAACCAGTTAATTTTCGCAATAGAAAATAAAGAAAGAATATAATTAAGAACGCCATATTCGGTATTGAGCATCAATTTCCAAATGAGCGAAATAATAGTGGGGGTGATCACCATGGGTATGATTAAAAAAGACATCCACAATCTTTTCCCTCGAATACGACGATTAAAAAGTAAAGCAATAGCCAAACCCAACACGAATTCAATAACAACGGTAAAAACCATAAACCAGAGGCTAATTTTCATCGAATGCCAAAAATCTTTGTCTTCAAAAGCCAGATACTGAAAATTTTTGATTCCAATTAATTTATGTTGTTCCCATCCCATCGTTAAATCATAATTGGTGAAACCCATATACCAGAGAAATATAGTGGGAAAAATTACAATCGCCACCAAAGTAAGCAGCGAGGGCAATAAATACCAATAATGTTCTTTCTTTTTATTCTTCATCGATATTTCTCCAGATCGGGGAGGGCATTGTCCCTCCCCGATAGTAATTCCTATTCAGCCATAATATTTACGCATTCAGCTTGGGCTTTATCCATGGCATCTTTGGCAGATATCTGTCCAGCTAACACGTCGGAACCATAGGAACCGGCAATTTCTAAAACTTTCATTAGTTTTGGATGTGGAGGTAACCACATCATACCATCTTTAACTAAATTAGCTGCTCGGCCTAAAGATTCTAACTGAATCGGGAAGGTCCAGTTAGCGGCAACCAACTCTTCATCAGTATAAACTGATTCTCGTACTGGGGTACCGCCCAGCTTTACATAGTCTTTCGCTTTATATTTGCTGGTCATCCAAACGATGAACGCCCAAGCGGCTTCCTGTCGTTTCGCATCAACATCACTGGAGATACCAACGTTCCATCCAGCCAAAACTCCATAAGCACCGGCTGGTCCACTGGGAGGTGGCACAAAACCGACCTTATCAGTAATAGCCGATTTAGTTGGATCAATAACCCAGGGAGTAAGAGCAGTTGAGTCAAACCACATGGCTGCTCGGCCAGAAGTAAATACTGAAACCGCTTCTTCATGAGTATAAACGGCAATATCTGGAGGCCCTTGATTTAATAGATCCACATAGTATTCAAGGGAAGCTACTGTTTTTGGATCATTCAAGAGGACATCCCAGGTTTTTTGATCGAGGATTTGACCACCCAGTTGGTACATAACCGTCAGCCAACCGGAAGCAAAATGAATTCCTCTTTGAGCTCGCATCCCTATACCATAGAGGTTTTCTTCCTTCCCTTTGAAAAACTTGGCCATTGCTAATAAATCATCCATGGATTCGGGAGGTTTCTGGCCGTATTTTTCAAAAAGATCAGTCCGATAACCAACATAACGAGTTTCACCAGCTACAGGAATTCCACTGATGACTCCATTAAAAGTCCCAATTCCATCCCGGTAGGCCGGCAAGATATCGGCATAATCATACCAATCAGGTGTAATTTCTTTATTATCAAGAAGTGGCTGTAGATCAAGGGCTACTCCACTAGGTGCATACTCAGCCATATTGAAAGCATCGATGAGTATAACGTCATAGACACCAGTCTTGGCTTCGTGTTCTAATAGTAGTTTCTGGCGGAGTAAACCTTCTTCAATAATATCCCACCGAACCTTAATTCCTGTCAATTCTGTAAACTCATCAACCATTGCCTGCATGGCATCAGTGGTTGGATGCGAGGTAAAAGCACAGGTAATGGTTGCCCCATCGAATTTCTCTTTAATCATGTTTGCCCAGGTAGCAACCTCGGCTGGAACTTCTGCCAAAACAACACTTGCCAATGAAAAAACCAACAAGATTATTAATGGAATGATAAATTTACGCATTTCACTTATCCCCCTTCTTCAACTATTATCTGATAAATAAAAAATGTGACCCATAAAAAGCTATGCCATCACCTCCCTTTTGTTTTCTTTATATCTTTTCCCCTACCACAAAGTGTATCCTCCATCAACAACGACAATTGATCCCGTCATAAAGTTAGAAGCTTCCGATGCTAAATATATGACGGTTCCCTTGAGTTCATTAGGATTCCCAATTCGCTTTAAAGGAACCATCTCCACCACCTGGTGATAAAAATCCTGGTCGGCTTCAAAAAACTTGATATTCGGTTCAGTCAGGAAATATCCGGGAGCAATTGCATTGACGTTAATGTTATAAGGAGCCCACTCAACAGCCAAAGCCCTGGTTAAGGCAGCGATTGCTGATTTTGAAACATCATAGGATCCACCATGTACTCCCTTGTTGATAATTGACCCTGAAATCGAAGCCAAATTGATTATCTTTCCTTTTCTTCGTTTAATCATTTCCTTCCCCACCGCCCTGGAACAAATAAACATACCGGTGAGATTGGTATCGATAACGAAATTCCATTGTTCTAAACTGGTTTCTTCTGGAGGGAGATTAATTCGACCAGTGGCAGCATTGTTTACTAATATATCGATCTTTCCGAACTGATCAATTATTTTATTCACAACTTTTTCAATTTCAGCTTCTTTAGTTATATCTACTGCATACCAAGTACATTGCGGATTAATCTGAGCAATTTCCTTGCCAGTTTTCTCCAGTTCCGATTGATTTCTCGCTACTAAAATTGGTGTGGCTCCGGCTTCAGCTAAAGCGGTAGCAAATGCTTTCCCTAAACCCTTACTCGCTCCAGTTATCAAAGCTATCTTTCCACTTAAATCAAATATTTTTATGGCATTATCATGCATTCGAATCCCTCCTGACTAAGAACTAAGAATTATAATTAACCTCAACCGGCATCCGGATTTTTGCTGATTCCATAATGGCGAGAATAACCTTGCTGACCCGGTATCCATCTTCAAAGTCGACAATAAACTTCTCACCAGTCCTTAATCTATGAATAAAATCCCGAATGCTTTCATGAGCAAAACCACTCGGCTTACCATGGATCGTGGGCATTACCAAGATATCAGGATGATCACTCTTTTCGGGGAGATAGCGCTCAATGGCTTGGTTATTGGTCAGATCCATATTGAACATCCCTTTGCTCCCCAAAATATTCAGTTTTATATCATTCCAGTTGGGATGGGAATTTGGGACAATCCAGTTGTTTTCAATACTGGCAATAATCCCGTCTTCCATTTCTAAAACACTTTGATAAATATCGGGAATATTTACTCCCAATTTAACTAAGACCTCAGATCGGGAAACTGAATATACCCTCTTAACCTCTTTTCCGGAAAGAAATCGAAGGGTATCAACCGTATGACTCCCTAAAAACCAAAGGATGGATGACTTTTCGGCCCAGGATAACATCTGGGTGGGAACATAAATGGTATCATTCAAACGGTAGTACATGGAAATTATCTCACCGATGGTTCCCTGGTCAATATTGTTTTTGGCAACGACCAAAGGTGGATTCCAACGAGCGTGGAAATCAACCATGACTCGTACTCCTGATTTTTCATAGGCAGTCTTCATGAGTTTTAAGTCCTCATGAGTGGTCGCTAGTGGTTTTTCCAAAAGAATATGTTTGCCTGCTTGGCAAGCAGCAATAAAAGGTTCTTGATGGGCAAAGTCGGGTGTTGCAATCCCGACGGCTTGTATTTCGGGATCTTTTAACATTTTTTCTAGATCAGTGTACCAACACCGGGCATGATATTTTTCCGCCAGGGCTTTAGCTTTCTCCTCAACCTTATCGCACACTGCGATCAGCTCTGAATATGGTTCAGTTGAATAAATCCATGCATGAGAATTTCCCCAGATTCCAGCACCGATTACACCAAAACCAATTTTTTCCATCATCAACCCTCCATCAACGGATTATTTCTAAACTAAATATATTTTCCATTACCAGAGAGGCTCCCCAAAGCGGTTCGGTTTCCTGATGAAAACTACTCAATTCTAATTGAATATTGCGCGCTAAAGGTTCCAGAGCTTTTTCTTGGACTTTTTGTTGGACCGAGCTTATCATTTCCTCGGGCTCGATCCGAGTGAGCCCTCCGGTAAAAATTATCTTCTCGGGAGCTAAAATATTAGTAAGGATTACAGCTATTTCCCCTAAGGTGGAATAGGCTTCCAAGGTCATTTCCTTTATCGAGGGTTTCCCAATTTCATTCCGTAGTATCCGAGTCGCATCATCTTCTCCGGTATATTTCCTTCCCATTCGTTTCATCAAGGCTGGAAGTGAAACCATCGATTCAACACAGCCGGTTTTCCCGCAAAAACAAAGATTTCCATTTGGGATCAAAGGAATATGGCCGATTTCTCCAACGCCATCTAAAAAACCCCGATATATTTTCCCCTCAATGACAATTCCTGCTCCTATCGCCTCACCGCAGTTGATACAGATAAGATTTCGAGAATTTTTTCCACTTCCGAACCACATTTCACCTAAGGTGGCTGCAGTGGTTCGATTATCAACTAAAATAGGGAATTCTTGAGCCACTCCAGCCGAGAGCATTGAACCAATTGGAATTCCTTTCCATCCAAAATGGGCTGAATATTCAATAATTCCCGAACTATGGTTGACTATTCCCGGAGCCCCTAAACCGATACCGAGACAGGTTGTATGGGGAAATTTTGCAAGGGCTGCATTCACAAACCAAGCAATCTCACCAACTGCTGCCTGAGGAGGTTCTTTGGTTAATAAAGTCAAGGATTCACGACTAAGAATGGTTCCTTTGAGGTCAACAACAGCAACTTCAACATCTCCTAAGTCTTTAAGAAGAACACTGAGAATCATCGGCCCATGTGGATTAACTGTGAGAAGCTCGGGTTTTCTCCCCAGGGGAGCATCTTCCTGGCCATTTTCAACAATTAAGCTCTGCTCAATTAAGTCACGAATAATACCCGATACCGTCGATTTACTAAATCCAAAGTGCGACCGTATCTGGGTTCGTGATGCCTGTTCTTTTTCCCAGATATACCGGAAAACCATTTTCTTATGGATATCATTAATTCGAGAACTGGTTAGAGTAGTCATCATCATAACATTTGTTCGATTCGAGAACGAACTATTAATATTTTAGCCAATAAATAGAATTAATGTCAACGGAAAAGCATGTTATAATTGACAAAATATTGTTGGGGAGGATGAGCATGAATTTCCCACCGCTAATCCAGTCTCTTCTGAAATCTCTTACTCTTGAAGAAAAAGTTGGACAATTATTTCTTTTAGCTTTTGCTGGCAACAATCTTAACCCGATAACACCACTTATTGTAGATTATGGCTTAGGTGGCTGTTATTTGAGTCAGGAAAATGCCTCCAATCCTGAAGAGGCTAAAGAATTAACTCAATCACTCCAGAAACTTACTCAAAATACTTCATATCAAATTCCTCTCATCTTAGGAGTTGACCACGAAGGAACCTGGGGGGTACTGGTTCCGTACAGCACAACCGGGCCAGGTAATTTGGCTTTAGGTGCAGCTGGAAAACCTGAGTTGACTCATAAAATATACAATATTTTTGGGAAAGAAATGCTCTCATTTGGCTTCAATGCCATTTTTGCCCCCTGCGCTGACTGCAATTCCAATCCACAAAATGCCATCATCGGTATGCGATCCTTCGGTGAATATCCAGAAAGAGTAGCTGAACAGGTTGAAGCTGCAGTCAAAGGAGCAAATGCCAGTGGTATAATCACAACCTTGAAACATTTTCCCGGACATGGAGATACTTCCTTAGACAGCCATCGTAGTCTTCCTACAGTGAATAAAAATTTCAGACAATTAGAACAAGAGGACCTTTATCCTTTTCAGCGAGGGATTGATGCTGGAGTCGACATGATCATGACCTCCCATATCCTTTTTCCACAAATCGATTCCATTAATCCTGCCACTTTATCCCCCTTGATTATGGGCCATCTTCTTCGGAAAAAAATGGGTTTTAATGGGGTAGTTCTCACCGACAGTATGAATATGGGAGCTATAAAGAAAAATTACCCTTCCGATGAAGCTGCCATCAAGGCCATTCAAGCTGGAGTCGACATGATCATGCTAGCCGAAGAACATTACGATCATGATTCCTCGATATATATTAAACAGCATATGACGCTTATCCAGAGTGTCATTCAAACGGTAAAATCAGGAAGGATAACTCCTGAAAGATTAGATGAGGCTTCAGGAAGAATTTTAACACTGAAATTCAATAAAGGGATTTTCCCTGTTCCATCGAAGACATTTGATTTAAAACCACAGTTTGGATTGAGTAATCATGTATCAGTGGCTCTTGAAGCGGCGTCTTCGGCAATCACAATTTTACGGGATCGTTCGCAATTATGGCCAATAAATTTAAATCAGCCACTTATTATCATTAATTGTGTCCCACGCCATGCCTATGTTATTCTCTCTCACACCAGAGGCATTGGCCCTAACCAATCGGAACCGGCATTTGATATCTTTCAAAATGAACTCATTCGGTTAGGTGTTGATATTAAAGTTTATTACTATGAAGATTTGAAGGATGAAGCTATTCCCGTGCCATTACTATCAGCTAATTCCTTCATTGCAGTGACTGAAGATTATCCACTTCCCGGAACGGATTTTGAAACCAATCTTCAAAAACAGTTAGTAAATAAATTATCAGTATCCATGGGTGAACGAATGATTGTTCTTGCTTTTCGCAGTTCCTATGAACTTTCCGAATTTCCTTTGGTAAGCACCTATCTATGTACTTATTCCAGTCGACCTTGTTCAGCCCTGGCAGCTGCCCAAGCTGTGGTGATGAAAAAACCACTCACTGGTCGAGCTCCTATATCTGTCCTGTAAACCAATTTGCGGACTTGATAAATCAAGTCCCTACCAAATCTTCCCTGATGGGAGAGTTCTATCTTATTTTTTCCTCTCCCCTGGTGGGAGAGGATTAAGGTGAGGGGGAACTTGTATATCTTCCATAAGCTTCATTTCAAAACACCAAACCTGGATTTCATTCATGGGTCTCACCCTCATCCTCTCCTTCATTCATTCTTCAAGCATTGCCTGAAGAACTAAATATTAATCTACCGTCATAGCTTTCTTTTGCATCAGGCGATTTTGAAGCCATATCCACCGTCGATACTGCTCCCCACTCAATGAACGACTCATTTCCCGTGCCTCGCCAATCGCTTGATCAAGAATAGCTTTTTGGGATGGAACAGTAAGTAGTCGAAGATAAATCTCGGTAGCCAGCTTTCCTCCAAACAGTGGACTAAGGTCTTTTTCAATAAACTTCTCCCAAGTCAGCGTTGGTTGATAGCCAAAGCGAGCAAATGCTAAATAATTGACCTCATTGACAACGCTAAATGCACTGACCTCACCAAAAATGGTTGCACCCTTCATTCCACTTTTAAAGGCCAACTGCATCATTTCGGCGAAACGGTCAGCAACCAATTCATACCGTTCCCGATTCCATTGTGAACCCATATGGGTGCGAAAGATATTTTTACTTCTGGGTAATCCTTGAACATATTCCTTGGTTAAATCAGTTTTTAAACGAGGCCAATAAGAGCGATTAAAACAAAATTGATAAATTGCCTCGTCAGGCAATTCTTCAAGAGACTGAAGAACTTGGCGGTTCAAAAGGTTATCCCAATAAGCCTCGCTTACCAACCAGAGGTCTTGACGCTGATTTCGAGCAGCCGAAAATAGACGCGGATAAAGGAGAGCCATATCCTGCAACGACCAGGTTGAATTTTCTTTACGTCTTCGAGAACATTCTTCACACTGACAAACTCCATAATCTCCGGTTTCAAAATTAATCCCACCAATCATGAAGGTTTCTGCTAACCAAGCAATAGCCTCTTCGTGATATCGGGCGTTTTCCGGTTTAGAAGGGCAGGCAGTATCGGTGTATTGATTTTCTGGAAACCAAAGGGGAGGTAGATCAGGAATAGAAAAAGCTGCCGGTGCTCCTAATACGGCTTTCAATTCCGGACGTTGTCGGAGCCATTGGGTTAAATTATAACGGTGATTTCCTTCCCAATAGATTCCCCCGTAAGCATTGATACCAACCCCGGGTAGAATTCTAACTCCTCTTTCAGCAGCGTATTTGCACAGTTTCTGAGCAGCTTCAATACCTCCATGGCAATCTCTTAAAAAGCCGTAAATAGTGACACCCCCGATTCGGTTGAGACTCATAAAATCAATCAGTCGAAAGTAGTCTTCTAAAAAACCCTCTGGGGGTTTGGAATAATAATTCATGGCACCGATTTCCTGAATACCGACTTGTTCTAAGTACCAATTGGTACTGTGATCCCAAGTCCAAAGCAAGCGATAAGGAAGTAAAGGCGATTGCTCAAGGTCAATTTTTGGGATGATTATCTCTTCACCCTGATAAGATAAAATTTTCTGACTCAATTCATTCACCGCATAAATCAAACCCGGACGACCACCTCCTAAAAGGAGTATCAATGGAATTTCCTGCCATTTCACCGTTTGAATTTGGAAACCATCTTCGAGGAGCTGGATTTTATTTTCTGACGGTTGTTTTGCAGGGAAAAGTTGGTTTTCCTTTTCTTCTAAATAAATAAAACCTTCGAAGTTTTTATCCGCCTTTTTCCAATCACCAATTTTAAAATCTCGTGGTGAAACGACAACAAAATCCCTTCCGGGAAATAATTTTTTTAAATGAATAACAGGGAAGCTTTCCTGTTCAAGATCGGTTACCACGACTAGTTGAGCAGTTTTTGGTATGCGTAAAAATGGCAAAGATGGTGACATCTATTGTCCTCCTTTATTTTTTCTTTTCTCTCATGGTTAAAGAAACTGCAATGATAATGATCAAGCCTCGGAAGATCATCTGTTGATCGACGGATAAACCCATTAATATCAATCCATTATTAATCATACCCATTATTAGGGAACCAACAATGGAACCGATTACTGAACCCCGGCCTCCTGACATGCTGGTGCCTCCGATGATAACTGCTGCTATAACCGTCATCAAATCGGTCTCACCTAAAGTATAACGGGCACCATGAAGCCTACCAGCATATAGCATTCCAGCCAGTGCTGCTAAGACACCATTCAAAACCATGACGGAAAATTTAATTCTTTCCACATTGATTCCAGAATAAAGAGCAGATATTTTATTCCCACCAGTTGCTAATACATAACGTCCAAATTTGGTCTTCCTCAGTGCAACTTGACCTATAATGAGCAAAACAACAGTCCAAACAAAAAGAATTGATATTGGTCCGATATCTCCTGATCCAAAAATAAAATTATAGGTTTTATTAGTTACCGGAATTGATTTAAGTTGAGTAATCCAACGGGCTAATCCGGTAATAATTCCAGTCATTCCCAAGGTGACAAGAAAGGAGGGGACTCCGATTTTAGCTACAAAAAGACCGTTAACCATACCAATTAGAACTCCGGTACCCAACCCGGTAACAACTCCAACCAATAAGGAGCTGTGGCGGAGTGCTAATGCAGTTGTTAGTGATGCCAATGCCACAATAGAACCGATCGAAAGATCAATTTCTCCGGCCGCTAAGACAAAAGTCATCCCCACTGCCATAACCGAAATCATGGCAGTCTGACGAGCAATGTTCATCAAGTTTTCCGAAGAGAGAAATCCTCGCCCTCGTAGGATAATAGAAAAAAAGATAAAAATTGCTAAAAAGGCAATATACACAATAAATTCTTTGGTATTGATGGTTCGAGTTG
>MWBQ01000096.1 GCA_002069605.1 Candidatus Atribacteria bacterium ADurb.Bin276 | reverse complement strand
TAATTCATTTTTTTCATAATACATTTGAATGTAAGCATTGTAAATAATTACCATGGAAATAAAGTGAATGAGTAAGTATGAACCGTGAGGTTGATTCTTAAAATTCTACAAATAAAAGATGAGATCCTCACGGCTTCATAAAGCGAAGCCTCAGGATGACGACGACGGAGCCAGATGAGATCCTCACGCGGGAAAGCACCGCTCAGGATGACGCTTGCGTTGACAGGTGAGATTCTTATGTCCTTAGAGAATGAGGGTGCGAGGGGGCAATGGGGAGGAAAATGCATGACGTCCTCAAACTTCTTGGGATCAAAGTCTGGAACCGAGATCCAGTCGACTTTGCAATTCCGACCTTTGAGGATATCTCGAGCAAAATTTGAACCTCTCATAACTGCCATTCCAAAGGGATTGTTCTGAACCATGATGGTAGCGATGCGCAGGGATTTTTCAGGTACTTGATCTACAGGAAACACAAAGAGTGATGCGCCGGCTGTGGCTTTGAGTTCAGCTGCCGGAACAAAGTCGGCAGCAAAAGCAGCTAAACTGGTTAATAAAATAGTGAAGAGAAAAACTCCGAGTACGACTGTTAATGTTACTTACGTTTTTGACATAACTATACTTACCTCCCCTTTACTCTTTTTTTTACTTTAATAGCTAAAGCTACTAAAACCTGTTAAAAGATAAAATATAAAGATGAATGGTAATTTAGAAAACTTCCATTTTAAGAAAGAATAAAAAAAAAGAAGGAGAAATTTCAATCTTGACAAAGGATCAAATTCGTAAAAATAAGATTCCTGTATATCTCTACATGGTTATGATGGGATATTAATTCGAACTTTTTAGTTGGACTTTATTTTCTTTATAAAAAATTTATTGATTTTTTCATTATAATTCCCAATGAAAAATTTCAATTTAAAAATAAGCGATGAAAATCCTTTGGTTCGGATCATTTTTTTGAATTTAAAAAATACGGTATTAAGTAATAAAATGGAGGTAAAAACAAATTCATGAAGAAAATATTATGTTGTTCCTTACCGTTAATATTATCGCAAAATAAAATAGTTTATGTTAGACTAATTAACAATAGAAAGATAAAAATGGATATTGGAGTGCTGATAAATATGATCATATAGGGTAAATTCTTATACCTGATTGACATGGCTGCAATTATTTTTAACGTTAAAGAAAAAGGAGGAAGTCTTTATGGAAAGAATTAAGGCAGCGGTTATAGGAGCTGGTATATTTGGAGATACTCATTGTCGGGTATATTCAGAAAGCCCCATCGTAGATTTAGCTTGGGTTTGCGATCAAGACCAGGAACGAGCAAAACAAGCAGCAAAAAAATATAATTGCAATTTTACTACTGATCTTCAAGAAATAACCAATGATCCTTCAATTAGTATTGTTAGCGTAGCAACTCCTGATTTTGCCCATCGAGATATTAGCTTAAAAGTTATCGAAGCCGGGAAAAACCTTATTGTTGAAAAACCACTGGCAACCAATGTTGAGGATGCTCAGGCCATCACCGATGCAGTAAAACGAAAAGGCGTCAAATTCATGACCGATTTTCAAAACCGCTGGAATGCCCCTTTTATACAAGCGAAACAAAACCTTGAATCAGGAAAATATGGTGAACCAGTGAGTGCCTACATTCGCTTGGCTAACAGTATAATGATTACCAAATGGTTATCTTGGAGTGCAAAATCCGGACCTCAGTGGTTTTTGGGACCTCACATAGTTGACCTGGTTTGTTGGTTGTATAACCAGAAACCAATTAAAGTTTTCGCTACCGGGAAACGCAAGGTTTTAAAATCAATTGGCTATGATACTTATGATGCCCTTCAAGCTCAAATTATTTTTAAGGATTCTTTTGCTACTATCGATACTTCATGGATTGTCCCAAAAAACTGGCCTTCACTTGACTTTCGAATGGATATACTTACAACCAATGGAAAAATGGAATTAGAACCTACCTTTAATGGGATTTCGATGTGTGCTGATGAAGGATACCAAATACCTTTTATTGGAGGTCGGCAAGACGGTTTCGATCGCATGTTCGGTTTCTTTAAAGAACCTATTTTGCATTTTATTGATCATGTTGTTAAAGATATACCCTGTTTAGTGGGAGTTGAAGATGGACTCATTAATACAAAAATTGTGGTAGCCATTGAAAAATCTATTGAGTCAGGTAAGATTATCGAGCTTAATCTATAGCTTTTTTTAGTTATTTTGTAAGAAATAAATCTGCGAATATGGAGGTGGTAATGTAATATAAAAAAATAAAGTGATAGATGAGGGTTTGGTATTTTTTCAAAAAGTGTTTTTAATCATGGAGTTAGAATTTTTGCAATATAAGGAGGCAGAAATGAAGAAGTTAACCTTACCATTAGTAATATTGTTGATTCTGGTTTGTGTTTCTGCAGTTGTAGCCCAAGAAAAAGTCCGCCTGACGGTTGAGATGTCGGTGTATGTTGAAGCCCCCCACAAAAAAGCTTTTGATTTATTGAAAGAAGCGTATGAATTACAAAATCCAAATGTAGAAATTGTGTACTATGGCCCAGCCTACGATGAATATTGGGATAAGCTTGCTGTCGAAATCGTTTCCGGGACTGAAGCAGATATTGTCCAATTACAGGACGCTGCGGCACGATATGCCACCTATGCATCATTACGCGAGGGGGAAACTGGAGCTTTTATTAACTTAGATCAATACATCAAGGGAACGGAATTAGAAGATAAGCTGATTGGTCAAAAAGAATTGGTTTTTAATGGTCATTATATTGGTATCGCTAACTATGCAACGGGAATGCGCGGAGTATATTACCGCAAGTCATTATTCGAAGAAGCTGGAATCGATGCGGATACCATCATTACCAATGAAGATTTTCTCGAGGTCGCAAAAACACTAACCAAAAATAAAGCTGATGGAACCATGCAGTATGGTTTCGGTGCAGTTATTTCAACTCATGCTTTTGCATACGACGAAATGAAAACTTTTATCTGCTATCCAATCGGTGCCACTTATACTCAACTCAATAAACCGCCTTTTGAACCAGATAATATTATTGTTGGTAATGAAGCATGGAATTATGCCTTCAAATGGTGGCAAGATATGATATTTACCCATAAAGTGGTTGCCCCTACTCCATACGACAAAGCCGGTGAACGTGATTTATTTTGGAATGGTGTGGTAGCGATGAATATTGATGGACCTTGGTTTGTTGGTATGACTAAGGAATATGATGAAGCACTCCTGGATGATTTAGATATCATTGCATCGCCGGATGTTGTTTACAATGGCAAGCAGTATCCCTTCCACAAACAGAACTATGGTATTACTCATTTAGTTTCGAGTAACAGCAAAAATCCAGATGAAGCCATCAAATTTCTCCTTTGGATGGCGACCCCAGAAGCTCAAGCACTTGTATCGGAATGTGGTATGATTCCGTCTAATACTGAATATTCAACTGGTTCTGATTACTACGCTACTTGGCCATTAAATGCGAAATTAGCCAGCTTGGCTGAGGAAAGATATTATGAACCACCTACTCTTGACCCGGAAATTCCTGAGCTTGGAGAAATTAACCGTATAATGATTAATGCTGCTCAGGCTGCTTTTGTTAATCAAGAAGATGTTGCCGACGTGTTAGATGAAGCAGCTGAAGAGATTAAATCTCTTTTTTAGATAATCTAATTTTTTAAAAAACTCAAGAAGGAAGGATTTGTTTTTCCTTCCTTCTTGAGTTTTTATGAATCGAAGAAAAATAAAATATCTTGGATGACCTATGAGCACGAAAAAAGCCAAAATATTAAATCCAAAAATAGGAAAAAGATCACTACCTTACATTTTAGTATTACCAATGGTTTTGATGATGGCGATTGTTGTTCTTTATCCAATAGTTAAAACTGTGGGAATGAGTTTTTTTGAGAATTATTTAGCCCGCCCAGGTATGAATCCCTTTGTAGGCCTTAAGCATTATTTAAATTTCTTTGATAATAAATACTTTGTTAATTCCATTATCATCACCATAAAATATGTGGTAATCACTGTGCTGTTGCGATTCGTGATTGGGTTAATTGCCGCTCTTCTTTTAAACGAAAAAGTAAAAGGAGTGGGAATTGCTCGATCGATTGTCGTTATCCCTTGGGCAATGCCGGTAGTGGTGGTTTGCCTTTTATTCGTACAAATGTTTGATTACCAATACGGCATTTTCAATTATATGTTAGCAGCTGTTGGTATTATTAAAGAACCAGTGAAGTGGCTTTCGGATAAGGATTTAGCCTTACCAGTTGCCATGTTTGTTAATATTTGGAAAGGGTGGCCTTGGGTTGCGATAATGTTTTTAGCTGGGTTGCAAGGAATTCAAAAAGAGCATTATGAAGCCGCTGAAATTGATGGAGCAGGATATTTTAAACAGTTTTGGTATGTGACTTTACCAACGCTTAGACCAGTTACCCTAACCATTTTTATATTATTAATGGTCTGGACGATTAAAGATTTTGATATTGTGTATGTTCTTAATAAAGGTGGTCCGGCACACGCTACCGAGCATATAACTATTTTTATATATCAAAAAGCCTTTGAAGCCTTGCGCATGGGCGAAGCATCTGCTGCTGGTGTCTTAGTGCTTATCGTAACAATGATTTTTACAATTTTTTATCTTAGACTATTGGATAGAATGGATAGTGAAAGATGACCTTCAAAAAACATAAAATTGTGAGAAAAACAATTGTTTATATTCTTCTAATTCTTTTGTGTTCTTTTGTCCTTATCCCATTTTTTTGGATGATATCGTCCTCCTTTAAACCTCGAGCTGAAATATTTACTTACCCTCCAGTTTGGATCCCCCGACAACCAACCTTTGATGCTTTTTTAAATCTTATTCGTGAAAAACCTTACGGGGGTGTTGGATTTGTAAATTTCCTCAAGAATACCATGGTTGTATCATTATTTACTGCGGTCATAACCGTTATTTTAGCTTCATTCGCTTCTTATTCACTTTCGCGGTTTCATTTCAGAGGGAATTCTTCATTAAAATATATGATCATTTTCAGCCAATTGCTTCCTGGATCATTGATATTAATCCCTCTGTATTTATTGATGAGAGATTTAAAATTGATCGATAATTTAATGGGATTAGTTTTTGCTTATACTTCGCTCACTCTTCCCTATTGTACCTATCTTTTAAAAGGTTATTTTGATTCTATTCCGATTGGTATCGATGAGGCAGCTAAAGTTGATGGTTGTAGTCCAGTGGGAGCTTTGTTTCGGGTTGTTTTCCCCTTGGCAGCTCCAGGCCTTGTTGTCACTTTTACTCAGGCATTAATCCTTTCCTGGAATGAGTTCATGTTTGCTTTAACCTTTTTAAATAGTTATGAAAACTGGACTGTACCTTTAGCGATTGGTAGTTCTCGTGGTCAATATCTAATTGATTGGGGTTATTTATTTGCTGGATCAGTGTTGATTACAATTCCAATAGTCATTGTTTTCTTATTATTGCAAAAGTATATTGTTCAAGGTCTGGTTTCAGGGGCAGTGAAAGGTTAAGCTCTTATATTTTTGAAAATCTATAAGAAAAGGCTTTAATTGTAATAACTGTTTAACAAAGGAGGAGATGCAAGATTAGTAAGAAAATTACACTTGCTGAATATCATCCTACACCAAAGTTGGTTGTCAAGAAAACTAATATTGAAAAACCGAAAATTCCCCTGATAGACGGTCACAACCATCTCGAGATATTGGGAAGCTACTGGATGGAACATTCAGTAGAAGAATTATTGACGATGATGGATGAAATGAATGTGGGTGTGATTGTTGACCTTGATGGCATGGAAAACAAGGAGATGCTAATAACTCATATAGAAAGATTTAAAGCTAAAGCTCCAGACCGTTTTTATCATATGGGAGGAATTGATTGGTCCAAATGGGAAGAAAAAGGAAGCAAATTTGGAGACTGGGCGGCCAAGCAGGTTGAAGAACAAGTAAAATTGGGAGCTTCGGGTATTAAAATATGGAAAAATCTGGGGCTCCATATTAAAGACCCGCAAGGAAATTTAGTCAAAGTGGACGATCCAAGATTAGATCCAATTTTCGAAACAGCTGCCTCGTTGAAAATCCCAGTGTATATGCATATCTCTGATCCAGTTGCTTTTTTTGATCCTGTTGACCAATTTAATGAAAGAATCGATGACCTTGGGGAGCATCCCGAATGGAGTTTTTTTGGTCCCCAATTCCCATCTTTTTTAGAAGTTATAGAGCAATTTGCCAATCGGATTCGTCGCCATAAGAAAACCCAGTTTATTGGTTGTCATGTAGCCAGTTATGCTGAAAATCTTACTTGGGTATCTTCTCTATTAGACGAGTGTCCTAATTTATGTGTGGATATATCAGAAAGAATTGGTGAATTAGGAAGACAACCTTACACAACAAGAAAGTTTTTCATACAATATGCTGACCGCATCATTTTTGGGATTGATCGACTCCCCGATAAAGTATGGTATCAAATCTATGCGCGGTTTTTAGAAACCGATGATGAATATTTTAATTATGATCCCACTTACCCACCACGACAAGGTCGCTGGTTTATTTATGGGATTTATTTACCCGATGAGGTATTAGGAAAAGTTTATTATAAAAATCTAAGTCGAATATTAAGGATTAATAAGCAATAATCTTTCAATAACCAAGAAAAAAAGTTTCCTTTTCTGATTTGTTATGAAGTAGAAAATAAGAATGCTCAACTGGGCTCTATTCTATCACGCTCAAATTTTGAAAGAATGAGTGCTTTGGGTGGATGAATTCAAGGGACCTCTTCTTGGTTATTGAGCATGACTGATTCGAGCCATGAGTATTGTATTCGCAAGGAAAGATTGGATTAGGACAACCTTCATCATGGTTTTCTAGCTTTTGGAAGAGCCTTATTATAAGGTATTTTGACTTCAAATTGTCAACTTGATTTTATAGAGTGATTATGTTTTAATTAATTTACTAAGTCATATTTATATAAATAGAATAAGAGCAAAAAAACATCTCGATAGTTTTTTATTTATTAGAATAAGTAATATCGCCTAGTGAGTGTGGTTAAATAAATAGAACCCTTGGACTCATTAGGTGTTGCAACAAAGTTATTTAAAAAAATCCTCAAAATATTCACACTTACCGTTTCTTCAACAAGGATTGTTAAAAAATAAGAGAAAAACCCCAGATATTTAATCTACTACCCTGTTTTCCTTATTCAAGAGGTATAACATCTTTTGAATCGATAGTCTATATTCAGGGTTAGGAAAAGTGAGTGATTCATTTCTTACTCTCAAAAATCTTACCAAAGAGTTTCAAGTTGGCACTTTTTTTTCTAAGGTAAAAATACTTGCTGTTCAGGACATTACCTTGGAACTTGAAAGAAAACCAGCAGTTTTCACTTTAGTTGGTGAAAGCGGAAGTGGAAAAACCACCCTTGCTAATTTCCTCCTCAGAGTTCTCAAGCCTACTGAAGGTTCAATTACTTTTTTAGGAAAAAACATAGAGAGCTATAGAAAATTTGATTTTATGAAACTAGTTCAACCGGTTTTTCAGAATCCTTATGAAACGTTCAATCCCTTGAAAAAAGTGGAAACCTATTTTCATTCAGTAATTAAAAAGCTCCGCATCACTAATGAAAATGGCCACTCTTTCGAAAAAGTGATTGAAAAAGCACTAAGCTCTGTTGCTCTCACCTGGGAAGAGGTAAAGGATAAATTCCCAAATGAATTTTCTGGTGGGCAATTGCAAAGATTATCAATCGCCAGGGCATTGATGGTCAATCCTATGCTGCTTGTAGCCGATGAACCGGTTTCCATGTTGGACGCTTCTCTTCGAGTATTTGTTCTTAATTTATTTAGAAAACTCAAAGAAGAAAAACAACTCTATATCATCTATATCACTCATGACCTGGCTACGGCATATTATATTAGCGATTATATTGGCGTTATGTTGCGAGGTTGTCTTGTAGAAGTTGGGCCTGCCGAAAAAGTTTTACTCAATCCTCTTCATCCTTATACTATCTTACTGAAAGAATCTGTTCCAAATCCTGATGAGGTGGAAATAAAGCCTGAGACTAAAACCAAGGAAGAACGGATTTTGGAAATCGAAGAATTTCTTAAACAAGGTTGTAAGTTCGCATTTAGGTGCTCCAATGCTAAAGATATTTGTAAAAAAGAAATACCTCCTGATGTAATCATCGATAGTGTTGCCGTAAAGTGTTGGCTTTATAAAAATGTATGAAGGAGGGATTTGATGTGTGAAGAGAGAATTTTTGAATGGTTAGTGGTTGAGATTTCTTTGTGGTAAAAATGTTTATTACCTTGGTTTAAAAAGAATTTAAAAGGAGGGAAATCTTGTGTTACGGTGGCGTTTTGTATGTTTGATAACCATAGTTTTCTTGGTGTTGGGTACCGTTGCTTTTGCCCAGGAAATCCTCCCAGGAATCCCCAGAAATGAAGTTATCGTCATTGAAGATCCGTCGGGTCGTTCTCTCGACCCAGGGAGATTTAACCTTTGGGGAGGAGGTTTATTAAGTTATTCAACCGGTCTCCAACAATTATGTCTGGGAGCCTTGTGGTATATCGACCCCGATGAAGGTATTGAAGGAGATCCCTGGATTAACCTGTTAGCAGCTGAACCCCCTATTTATAATGAAGACTACACAGAAATGACAGTAAAAGTGAGGGAGGGAATACATTGGGGTGATGGTGTTCCATTTACTATAGATGATGTTATTTATACGGTAGAACTTTTAAAAGCACACCCCGAAATGATTTGGGGTGCTTACATGCAGGTTAATGTAGCGGAAAGTCAAAGAATAGATGACTTTACGGTTAAATTTAAACTGACAAAGCCTAATGGAAGGTTCCATACCGTTTTTACAGTTAGATGGTCGGCTTGCTATATTCTGCCCAAACATATCTTCGAAAAAGCCGAAGATCCTCTTGCTTTTGCCTTTAATCCACCAATTGGAACCGGACCCTACGTTCTAAAATCTTTTGATCCTAATGGGTATTGGTTCTTATGGGAATTGAGAGAAGATTGGGACAAATCCGATCTTGGTGTAGCTTATGGCATAAAACCAGGACCTAAATATGTTCTCTACAAAGGAATAGCGTCTCCTGAGAAAAAAGTCATGGATCAGATGGCGCATGAACTTGATATTGTTCACGACCTGCCTCCGGAAGGTGCCATAACTCTGTATCAAAATAATCCACAGTGTGTTACCTGGTTTGATGGCTGGCCTTGGGCACATCCCGATCCAACTTTGCCTTCCTTGATAATGAATCATGAACACTTTCCTTACAACCTTAAGGAAGTCAGATGGGCACTCACCTTATCCTTGGATATAGTTCAGGTTGCCCTTCAGGCTTATAACGGTTGTGCTACTGTATCCCCCATTCACGTTCCTCCCACCGGTTTATACCCAGGATGGTATTTTGACAAGATAGAGCCCTGGCTCAAAGATTTTACTCTCAAAGTAGGTGGAGAGGATTATAAACCTTATGATCCAGAAATTTCTACGAAAATTGCCGAAGCAGTAAGATATGCATTTGGTCATAAAATACCCGATGATCCCCAGGAAATAAGAAAACTGGTTGGATATGGTTGGTGGAAATATGATCTCGAAGCCGCCGGTAAATTGTTGGAGGGAGCGGGATTCAAAAAAGATGGTAATGGAAAGTGGTTATTGCCAGATGGGACCCCTTGGAAAATATCCATTTTGTGTGAAGCGGCTACCCGATCGGTAATGACTAGAGCTGCGGCAGCGGTTGCTGAACAATGGCGTAGGTTTGGTATCGATGCTCAAATAGATGCAGTAGAACCAACTATGTTATGGAACCGATTAAACTACGGAGAAGATCCCAATACGATTTATTGGGCATGGTGTATCGAGACCTGGGGAGGACACCCAGACCTCTTCTGGTTCCTCGAATCTTGGCATTCTGATTATTATAGACCTACTGGCGAACTCACTGTGGCGAAGAATCCAATGCGGTATAAAAGTGAACAAATTGACCAGGTTGTTGATGATTTAAGGCGTACCGATTTCTTTAAAGAAACTGATAAAATTATCGATCTCGGACTTCAGTATATAAAAACCTGTGTAGAAGACATGCCTATAATTCCAATATTCTCTTACAACGTATTTACAGTTTGTGATGAAACCTATTGGACTGGTTATCCCACCTCGAGTAATCCCTATACCAATCCAGTGCCAAATTGGGGAAATACCAGATTTATGTTTATTAAAATACAGCCAATTTCAAAAGAATAGTTGCTAACTTCGGAAAGAATTGGAATGAGTGAAGCCTCCGCTTTGAATGGGAAAAGCGGGGGCTTCCTTATAGGATGAAGCCCCAATCAGGAGGAAAATTTTGTGAGTAATTTTTTTAAATTTTTCATAAAATATTTTTTTGGAAGATTTATCGTTTGCCTGTTGGTGATTTTTGTAGGCATTACCATCACTTTTTTAATTCCAAGATTAATCCCCGGAGCAAGTCCCGCAGAAGTCGCTGTTAGGAGAGTACAAATGGCTGGATCTTATTTACCGCCTGAGAGCGTGGAAAAATTGAGGGATGAACTTTTAAAACTCTATGGTTTAGAAGGATCGATGTTTCAGCAATATATTACTTACTGGCAAGAGCTGCTCAAAGGAAATTTAGGACCTTCTTTTGCATCTTTTCCAACACCCGTCATCACTTTGATTTATAGATCACTCCCCTGGACGGCAGGGCTTCTCGTTTTAACTGCCATGATAGCTTGGGTTATAGGGACTATCTTAGGAGGAATAGCCACTTACCGAAGTAAAAGTCTTTGGGTTAAAATTTTTGAAATGCTTTCTAATGCTGTACGACCAATCCCCTATTACATTTTTGCCCTTGCTCTTTTAATTGTGTTTGCTTATATTTTGCGATGGTTTCCTGCAGGAGGAGCTTTCCAAATTGGAATTGAACCATCTTACAGTTGGGTTTTTTTGAAAAGTGTTGCCAAACATGGTTTCTTACCTGCTTTATCGTTGATAATCATTGGGATGGGTGCCTGGTTTCTCAATATGAGAAATCTCACTTCAAACATTATACATGAAGATTTTGTCGTATTTGCCAAACAAATGAAGTTAAAAGACCAAATGATTCTAAGAAACTATGTCATGAAAACTGCTATGCCTGCTCAATTAACCGGACTTGCCCTGCAACTCGGAACAGTCTTTAGCGGTACCATTATTACTGAAATTGTTTTTAATTATCCTGGTTTGGGAACTTTAGCTTTCACTGCAATAATGCAATCAGATTACAACTTGGTTATGGGTATTACCTTGTGTTCGATCATGTCGGTGGCATTAGCTACCTTATTTGTTGATCTTTTGCTGCCTTTTATTGACCCTAGAATTCAGTATACGGGTGGTACTTCTTAAGAGTATAGTGCCATTATAAGGAGGGAACCGAGATTGACTCCCATAGCAATTTTAGATACAACAAAAAGACTTTTCAAACACGATTTACGATTTAGAATTCCTCTGCTTATTCTTATTCTCTTGATAATTTTTGCCATCATATCTTTATTTTCCCCTTATGATTTTCGTGCATCCTACTATGCTCCAATCAACCGCCCACCTTCATTGAGCCATCCGTTCGGAACCAATGGTAGAGGGCAAGATCTCTTCTGGATGATGACTTTTGCCTTAAAAAATTCGCTTATTTTCGGGTTAGAAGTGGCAATTTTATCTCGTTTAATTGCCATAATAATCGGTGTTATAGCAGGATATAAAGGAAGAATTATTGATCAAATGTTAATTTTTCTCTGTGATTCATTCATTGTTTTACCTATCTTCCCAATATTGATATTTTTAAAGCTTCTAACCAGAGAAATGGACCTTTCGACTCTGGCTATTGTTCTAGCTCTATTTGGTTGGCCATGGGATGCACGATTAATTCGATCTCAAGTACTGAGTTTAAGAGAGCAAAAGTTTACTATAACCGCTATTTTCTCAGGTGAAAATACTTGGGAACTGATTTTCTACGAGTATTTTCCTCACATTCTTCCCATTGTGCTGGCGACCACCATAAATAATATGCTTTGGTCCCTTGGTTTTGAAATAACTCTATCGGTTCTTGGTCTCACCTCCTTGGACATTCCGACGATGGGAACCATAACCTACTGGGCTATACAGCAGCAAGCCATGGTAATGGGCATATGGTGGTGGATATTTATCCCAATTGCCTTTATTATCCTTCTTTTTACTTCACTATACCTTCTTTTTGTGAGCATGACAGACTTTATTAATCCACGGGCCAGGGTGCTAAGCAGATGAGCAAGGTGATTAAACAAGAGAAACAAACTCAAGTATTATTAGAAGTTGCTAACCTAAAAGCCTATTATACTACCGAACAATATGGAATCGTGAAAGAGATTAAAGCAGTTGAAGATGTGTCAATAAATATTGAAGGAAATAGTTTTTTAGCGATAGTCGGAGAATCTGGCTGCGGCAAAACAACCTTAGCCAGAGCATTATATGGGGCTGTCGATTCAACTCTATCGATAATAGAAGGAAAAGTTTGCTATCATTTTGGTGATCAAAAATATGAGCTCTCTCCTAACGGCAACGACCTAAAGAATATTTGGTGGGAAAGAATTTCTTATATCCCTCAAGGTTCTTTAAGTGCTCTCAATCCGGTTAGAAGATTAAGAGATATATTTTCTGACCTGGCAAACTCCCATGGAAAAACTTTTGACGAACAAAAAGTAAAAGATCATTTAGAAATGGTAAATCTTCCTTCTTATGTTTTACGCATTTACCCCTTTGAACTTTCTGGAGGAATGAGGCAAAGGAGCGTCATAGCCTTGGCTACTTTTTTAAAACCAGATGTAATCATTGCTGATGAACCAACATCGGCTCTGGATGTTGTCACTCAACGTGATATTTTACAACTTTTAAGCACTATTCAGAATCAATCAAAAAGTACATTTATTTTTATTACCCACGACATTTCCTTGGTTCCTGGTTTATCAAATATGATGGCAATCATGTATGGTGGTTGTATTATAGAATTTGGCTCAACTAAATCAGTTTTTGCCAATCCCCTTCACCCTTATACGAAGTTTCTACTCTCATCAATACCTAAAATTGGTGATAAAACAGAAAAAAAATCGATCCCAGGGAACCCGGTTAGTCTTACTAATCCACCTCCTGGTTGTAGTTTTTGCCCAAGATGCCCTCGAGGTAAAGAAGTGTGTTCCGATTCCAGACCTGAATTGCTTAATATTGATTCTCAACAGCACTATGTTGCATGTTGGTTATACCGGTAATCCCTTTTTTTATCGACTTATTTATTCGTATATTTTAGATAGATTGAAAGAGAAATAAACTGGGGAGGGAAGGTAATGAATGGTTATGTTAAAGTATGGAAAGTGAAAACCGGTGAAATAAATGATCTCATTTATGGTCATTTCATCGAGCATTTGGGCCGATGTATTTATGGTGGTATTTATGATAAGAATTCACCGAAGTCTGATGAGCGTGGATTTCGAAAAGATGTTTTAGAAGCTGTCAAGAAAATTCAGTGTCCAATTCTGAGATGGCCCGGTGGCAATTTTGTATCAGCCTATCACTGGCAAGATGGAATTGGACCACTCGATAAAAGGCCGACTCGTTTAAATTATATTTGGGGAGGTTTGGAAAGCAACGAATTTGGAACCGACGAATTCATTGAATACTGTAAGGAAATTGGAGCAGAATCTTACTTCGCTATTGGCTTAGGAACCAGTACCCTTGATGAAGCATTGAGTTGGTTAGAATACACCAATCTTGACACTCCTACTGAATATGTTGATTTGCGCAAAAAGTATGGAAACTCGGTTCCTTATCGAGTTAAGTATTGGGGGATCGGAAACGAGGTTTACGGTGATTGGCAAGTTGGTCATAGCAGCGCCAATGAATATTCCGAAAAGTTACGGCAGTATGCCCTGTTCATGAAAGGTATCGATCCTTCAATAAAAGTCATAGCAGTAGGAGCCGATAATCCGGAATGGGACCTGACGGTATTGAAACATGCCGGGAAAGTAATTGATTATATTTCTATACACCAGTACCATGGCTCGAATAATTACTATGACACAGTAGCTTCTGCGTACTATGTTGAAGAACGACTACAACTTTTAGATAGCTTAATTAAGCATCTTCAACTTGATCATATCAAAATTGCCCTTGATGAATGGAATGTCTGGTATCAGGTTATACCAGAAGTCGAGATAATAGAAAAAAAGATGATCTTTCTTGAAGAACCTTATAGTTTAAAAGATGCTTTGTTTGCTGCCGGTGTATTTTTTGCCCTGCACCGCAAGTGTGATTCGGTTCAAATGGCCAATCTAGCTCAAATGGTCAATGCTTTGGGAATGATAAAAACCAATTCCCAAAGCATAGTTTTGACACCCATCTATCATGTTTTTGACATGTTCGTGAACCATACGGGCCGAACGCGTCTGGGTATAGAAATCGCAGCAGATAGATATTCGATAAAAGCAAAGAGTTTCTTTGAAGGGCAGTTATCTTTTCAACTTCACAATGTTCCCTATCTTGATGGATCGGCTACCTATGATGAAAAACGCCATATGATGTGTCTTGCTTTAGGAAATTACTATTTGGACAAGAACCTGGAGGTCAAGGTCGATCTTTCTGATTTAGATGTTACCAAGGATGCCAATTGCTTCGAGCTTAACTCCTCAGACGTAATGGATAGGAATGATTTTGAAAATCCGAGCCGAGTGAAGATCAATTCAAGAAGGATGACAATCCCAGACCGGGTGTTTTCACTTCAAATTCCTGCTCATTCTTTGTCGGTTTTTGAGTTTCCTCTTCAAACTGGCATAAACTGACTCGAAAGGGAAACCAATGATGGAAAAAGGTATCAACAAGAAAAAACCGATAGAAATGAAAAGTGTAAAGATACTCAACCAAAATACTTTTTGGGGCCAACGTCTACAAAAACTGAGAGAAGTGATTGTTCCCTATCAATGGAAAATTTTAAATGATGATATTCCTGGAGCACCAAAAAGCCATGCTTTAGAAAATTTTCGTATTGCTGCTGGATATTCATCTGGTGAATTCTATGGAATGGTATTCCAAGACAGCGATGTTGCCAAATTGATTGAGGCAACAAGTTACTGTCTCCTAAACTATCGTGACCCAGATCTTGAAAGATTGCTTGATGAAAGTGTTAATCTGGTAATGAAAGCTCAGCAGTCGGATGGTTATCTTAATACCTATTTCATTATAAAAGAGCCTGAAAGGCGTTGGACTAATCTCCGTGAGAATCATGAACTCTACACTGCAGGCCATATGATTGAAGCAGCTGTAGCCCATTACCAAGTACCTGGTAAAACCGGTTTTTTTGAAACAATTACACGATTGGCCAACCATATCGTTTCGAATTTTGGCACCGAGATAAATAAAAGGAAGGGCTATCCCGGCCATCCAGAGATAGAGTTTGCCCTCCTAAAATTGTATCGAGTAAGCCAAGATCGTCGATATCTAAGGTTGGCCGAATTTTTTATAAACCAGAGAGGGGAAAAGCCCTGGTATTTTGACCTTGAAGCTAAAAAAAGGAATGAAATTAGCCCAACCTGGCCTTTTTGGACCCCTGAATACTGCCAAGCTCATCTTCCGGTTCGGGAACAGAAAGAGGCAGTCGGACATGCGGTGAGGGCTATGTATCTCTACAGCGCGATGGCCGATTTAGCCTATGAAACGGATGATGAAGCACTTTTTGAGACTTGTAAAATTCTTTGGAACGATGTAACCCAACATAAAATGTATATTACCGGTGGAATTGGTTCATCTTCCACGGGTGAAGCATTTACATTGAGTTACGACTTGCCTCCGGATAGAGCTTATGCTGAAACCTGTGCTAGTATAGGATTGATATTTTGGGCACAGCGGATGCTTCATTTGGATCTTGACCATCAGTATGCCGATGTCATGGAAAGAGCTTTATATAATAACGTTCTGAGTGGTGTTTCACTCGATGGCATGAAATACTTTTATGCTAATCCATTGGAAATCTGGCCCGAAGTTTGCCAAAAGCGCTCTGACTTAGCGCATATTAAAACTGTTCGCCAGCCTTGGTTTGACTGCGCGTGCTGCCCTACCAATTTAGCCCGGCTGCTTGGTTCAATTGGTCAATATATTTACTCCCAAGACGAAAATACGATTTATGTCCATCTTTTTATAGAGAGTGAAGTAACTTTTCAAATTGGGAGCGAAACGGTTATCCTCAGACAGAAAACCAATTATCCTTGGGATGGTGATGTAATGCTGCAAATCCATTCTCATGGTCATTGTGAATTTACTCTGGCAATAAGAGTTCCAGGGTGGTGCAAGCAAGCAGAATTATTAATCAATGGTAAAATTTTCGATAGATCAAGTTCGATGGAAAAAGGATATGTAAAATTGAAACGATTTTGGAATGAAGATGATCGGATCGAGCTCTCTATGACAATTTCTACTGAATTAGTTCGAGCTCATCCCAAGGTGAGATCAGTATCCGGAAAAGTTGCCGTATGCCAAGGCCCCATTGTATACTGCATGGAAGAAATTGATAACGGTCCAAACTTAGCTCGTATTGCCCTACCGAGAGAAGCAAAATTTACCGTTCAACCCGGCAAAGAAATCCTGAAAGATATTAATACTCTTCAAGCTGTAGGATTGAGACTCAAAGACCCATCTTTAGATAACCGTCTTTATAGCTCTGAAAAGCATTCCGTAGAAGAAGTGCCACTTCAGTTCATTCCTTATTATGCCTGGAATAATCGTGGTACTGGAGAAATGACGGTGTGGGTAAGAGAAAGTTAACTTGCTCAAATAAAAAAGATATTTTAGCCTGGGATGAGAGAATCAAATTACTGGGCACTTATTACTATTTCCGAGACCATCGTTTCCAAGGAATTCGAAATCAATTTATGGGATTTCTTTCAGATTTATTGGAAATACAGTATATGATTCATTTTCAATTGGGAAAGTAACAACTAACTCGATGATTTATAATTTTTAACAGAATTTTATGTTATTTAAGTAGCACCAGATGGGGATGAAAACCAAGATTCGGCATGCCATGGCATGCCGCTACATTAATTAAAGAATGGGCACAATACATTGTGCCCCTAAAATTATTATTTTTCCATAGTAATATAGTTGGCATTGGAGAGCCAGTTATATTTATCGACATCACAGGTTACCACGATAATTTGAAGCTGATTGGCGGCATCTTCTAAAATTTGCAAGGCACGGTGCAAGCGACTCGCATCAGTATTGGCCAGAGGATCGTCAAGAACGACTAATTGCCTTTCTTCATGACTGAGTAATCTCCCCAAAGCCAACCTGAAAAGATACCAAATCTGTTCTTCGGTACCAAAGGAAAGGTTTTCGATGGGAATCACCGTTCCCCAGCTGGACGACGTTACCGAGATAGGCTTTATCCCTTCATCTAAATGAACCGCATATTTAATCCCCAAAAGCCGTTTTAAATCTTCATTGACCATTTTTTTAACTGGGTCGGATAAGCTTTCTACTGATTTGGTTCTATAATATTTTATTAAAACATACAATAATTCAAGCGCTGATGCTTCGACTTCCAGGCGCTTCTCTTCTTCTTTGAGAAAAAACAATTCTTCCTCGATTCGGTTGGTATCTTTAAAAGAAACCAGCATGGAATTGAGTTTTCCATTTTTCTCGGCAAGGTCTTTTTCTAATTGGTGAATATCTTGATCTAATCTTCTAATCTTATTTTCGCATTCAGCAAAGGCTTTTTCCGGCTGATTTTCCATCTCTTCAATATCTTCGGTGTATTTTTGAAGAGCTCTTTCTTTTCGATCCAACTCTATCGAAATATCATTTAGCTTTTCTTCCCTTTCTTTCTGAGTAAAACCATCCTTCTGAAGGTTTTCTAAACTGTTTTGTAAAACAATCTTTCGTTCATTATTTCCATGAAGGATTTTTTCAAAATCTCGAATTTTACTTTGGACTGCATCTTTTTTATTATTCAACTCGCCCAATTCTTTTTTAAGATTTTTTTCTTTGTCTTTGTATCCTTCAAGCTCTTTTTCTAATTCATTGATTTTTTTAGCAGATATTTCTTTAGCTTGAATCTTATCTTCATTTCCAGCATATTTTCTTAAACAAAAATTCTCTGGTATTTTACTCCAGTCGGACTCAATTCTCTTTTTGAGTTCGGCAATCTCTCCAATTAAAATTTCTTTTCCATTTTTGGTTTGTCCTTTTATTTCATTTTCAAGTCTTTTAATATGATTTTCCAATTCATTTTTTTGGTGGAAACGATCTCTCAATTCATCTATCAATTTGGTTTCATAAGGGGCGGTTAGTTTTTCAAACTCAAACTCAAATTCTTCTAATTCTTTTTTCATTTCCTTGACATCTTCGCTCCCACTCTTGATTTCAATTTCTCCGACTTTATCAATCGAGATTCTTGCTACTTCATGAGAGATCCAATCCTTTTTCTTTCCCTTTTTTATTTCGAATTCAACCCTTTTATCATCTAAATGGATTGTTCCAGAAATATCAGTTTGAGCAATTGCCTTGATTTTTAATCCAAGCGCATCTAATTTGGTTTGCGTATCATGGATTTTCCGATGATAGTCTTCAATTATATTTAAATCTTTTTGTGATGGGGCTTGGAGCGATTCTAATTTTTTCCTTTTTTCCAGTTTCTCTTGCTCTAAGTCGTTTACTTTTTTAAGCCGCTCTTCTTTTTCTTTTAATTCTATTTCCTCCTGAATTGCGGTATGGGCGGTTAGGGCATAACGATGTTCGGTTTCCTTTTTCTCAAAAAACTCAATTGTTTCATCTAAATTTTGGTTATAAGCATCGATTTCTTTTACTAACTTTTTTAAATCTTCCTCCTTCTGCTTTTTCTCCTGGTTTAATTTTTCACTATTAGACTCTATTTTTTTAATATCATTTTCATTTTTATGTATTTCACCGATTTGCTCGGCTAAATTTTTATAATCAGAAGATATTCTTTTTACTTCCTCCTTTAATTTTTCACGGTTTAAACGATGTTCATAGGCTAAGTTTATTTTACTTTTTAATTCATCTTTTTCTTGCAAGGCTGCTGCCAGCCCGGGTTTCTTTTTTTGAAGAAGGATTTCTTTGTCTTCAATGTCCCGTATTAAATTTTCTTTATCTATTCTTTTCTGGTCAATCTCGTCTTTTTCCTTTTCCAAGGCTTTGATTCGTTCTTTGATACTAATAATCTTAGAATCTTTTCTAAAATCTCTGCGTTTTTCGGTGTATATATCCAAAAATTGAGTCATAATTTTGTTAAATAGTTTTTTTTCGATATCAGTTTCAACAACGGCACCGATTAGCTTTTGAATTGAGGATAGAGTCTCTTCGTTTAAACTTTGCTCTTTTTCAATTATTGGTTGTCCCTGAACCATCCAAAGAGCTTGACCTAATCCCCATAGTTCCGGT
>MWBQ01000095.1 GCA_002069605.1 Candidatus Atribacteria bacterium ADurb.Bin276 | reverse complement strand
AAAGCCTTTTCACCGCCTGTGCCATTAAATGAGAAGTACTGTGCCAATAAATTGATTTCCCTTCTTTATCATCAAAAAAAATATATCTTTCAATATCTCCATTACTTTCATGGAGATCAACCAATTCACCCTCTTTATTTATTGCAGCAATCGCTGAGTTGATCGCATTTTTTGCCATTTCATTTTCCTCCTTCATAAAATCTCACCAGATAATTTATAGTAGCTTTGGGAAAGTTGTCGGTTTGTATATAAATTTATATCATAAAATAATAACACTTTAGAGCATTTCTCAATAGACCCTCAGGCTGAATAATAGCAACCAATGACCATGAAATACATTTAATGCCGAGCAATCTCCCCCTCGAACTTCCTCCGATTTTGTAAAGGTTGAGAAAAGAAAATATAATAAATTGGGGGAGGATCAGACAAGGTGAGCCGGGATTTATTAAATATTGTGTATTATCAGTTTAGTTACTCTAAATTCGTTACCTATAACTCGCTCCTGTATTTACGGGATAGGACCAATAAACCTTGTATATTTAAAAATAAAAAAAGCGCCACTCTTAACCCGGAATGGCGCCCTAATAACGTTTCCTGGTGGGCGGCACAGGACTCGAACCTATGGCCTCTTCCGCGTCAAGGAAGCGTTCTTCCTCTGAACTAGCCGCCCACAAACTTTATATTCTTGGAGGCGGCACTCGGACTTGAACCGAGGATGAAGGATTTGCAGTCCTCTGCCTTAGCCGCTTGGCTATGCCGCCGAAGTTTTCATTTTACTGGAGCGGAAGACGGGACTTGAACCCGCGGCCCTCACCTTGGCAAGGTGACGCTCTACCAACTGAGCTACTTCCGCCTCTCAAACTACAATGGTGCCGAGACCCAGAATTGAACTGGGGACGCATGGATTTTCAGTCCATCGCTCTACCATCTGAGCTATCTCGGCACTCATTTGGCGGGGTCGACGGGATTTGAACCCGCGGTCTTCAACGTGACAGGCTGACGTGTTTGGCCAGGCTACACCACGACCCCGCTCATCTGTATTTCGGATCGAGGACACCTCCCTCGCCCGAAAGCAATTAACATTTTAATAGGTCAAAAGGCTTTTGGCAAGTCTTTCTTGAAAATATTCAAAAAAAGCTTTATTTATTCTCTTGAATAATTTTATTATAATCATCAGAGCTTAACAACTGCTTGATTTCATCCGGCTGGTTAGATTGAATAACACAAATCCATCCTTTTTCATAAGGACTTTGATTAATGACCTCTGGTTTATTTTCAAGGAGAGAATTCACTTCAGTTATGACACCAGAAATTGGTGAATAAAGGTTGGATACGGTTTTAATCGATTCAACATCACCGATTTTATCTCCTTTTTTAACCGTTAGGTTTGGCTTCGGTAGCTCAACATACACAAGATCTCCTAATTCTTCCTGAGCAAAATCAGTGATGCCACAGCGATAAACACCATTTTCCTCTTTTACCCACAAATGCTCGGGAGTATACAATAAATCTTTGGGAATATTCATATGAAACCTCCTCGTTTTGGCCAGATGATCAGTCCAAATAACTGTTTAAAATAGATGTAATGAAGATCCGAATACTGAATCGGCTGCCTCCATAACGGTTTCAGTGAGAGTAGGATGAGGATGAATGGTATGGGCAATCTCTTCGGGGGTTGATTCCAGTGCCATTGCCAAGGTTAACTCACCAATCAGATCCGATGCACGAGGCCCAATTATATGAGCACCCAATATCTCACCAGTTTTTTGGTCAGCAATAATTTTAGTAAATCCTTCGGTTTCTCCTTCAATCAAGGCTTTCCCAACTGCCCGGAAAGGAAACTTCCCAACTTTCACATCGAACCCTGATGTAATAGCTTCATCCTCGGTTAAACCTACTGAGCTGATTTCTGGTGAACAAAAAATACAATTTGGTACGACTCGGTAATTCATGGTTGCTTCTTTTCCCATGATATTATTAATAGCTACTTCTGCTTCTTTAAAAGCAACATGGGCTAAAAGATATTTCCCATTAACATCTCCAGCAGCAAAAATTGATGGTACCGAAGTTTTCATTTGCAAATCAGTAGTGATCGCTTTTCGATCAATCTTTATTCCGGCTTTCTCTGGATAAAGATGGTCAGTCATTGGTACTCTTCCGGTAGCGATTAAAACATAATCTCCTTCAGCCACCTTGGTCTCAGAATTTTGTTCATAGGATACTTGGAGTTTTTTATCTTTAGAAATTCTAACCACCTTGGCATTGGTATGAATCTTCAAGCCTCTCTTTTCTAATATTTCAACTAAAAGCTTGACGACCTCGCTATCGGCAATGGGAAGAATATTGGGCAGCATTTCAATCACTTCAACTTGAGTTCCAAAGGTGTTGAGAATACAGGCCATTTCCATTCCGATATAACCACCGCCAATCACGACTAATTTTTCCGGAATAGATGGTAAATCCAATACTTCATCGCTATCAATGACTCCATCCAAATCCACCCCTGGAACCGGTAAATGAGCAGATTTCGAACCGGTAGCAATAAGGATGTGTTTGACTTGAATGGTTTCTTTCTTTTTCTCTTTCTCTATGACTTCAATTGTCTGTTTATCCAGGAATGAACCAATCCCATCGATAACTTCTACTCCGGCTTTTTTTAATAAAAATCGAACTCCTCCGGTTAATTGTTTGACAACTTTATTCTTCCGAGCCACAATTCGAGTCCAATCCACCCCATCTACTTTTACCTGAACTCCAAATTCCGCAGCCCGTTCACTCAGATGAAAAACTTCCTGCGACCGAAAAAACGCTTTAGTTGGAATACAACCTCGGTTTAAACAAGTTCCTCCAATATCACGACTTTCAATTAAAAGAGTTTTTATTCCTTTTTGTCCTGCACGAATAGCCGCCGCATAACCTGCCGGCCCACCTCCAATAATAACCAGATCGGTTTGTTTCATTCTTAACCTCCAATTATGATCTTCATCAATCCTGGAAAATCAGTAACTATTAAGGAGTTTAAAGATAGTATTAAACAACTCTGAAATTATCGTCACCTAAACAGTCACTATCAGCCATAACTTTTTGAAGTCATGGAATTCTTCATCTATTAAAGAAGTTGCCACCTGAGGCTTCGAATTTTAAGCCGTTAAGACTTTAAAATTTTCTTCTTCAAGATTTATTATCTAAATAATCATGAATGGCTCGAGCTGCTTTTTTCCCCGCACCCATAGCAGAAATGACTGTAGCAGCACCGGTTACAATGTCACCCCCAGCATATACTCCTGGTATACTGGTTACACCGGTTTCTTCGTCAGCTTCAATGTATCCCCGTTTATTGAGTTTTAATTCCGGTAAGGTTTCGAGCAGTAAAGGATTTGGTCCTTGTCCAATAGCCACGACCACCGTATCAGCCGGGACAACAAATTCCGAACCTGGAACTGGAATTGGCCGACGTCGACCACTTTCATCCGGCTCCCCTAATTCCATTTGAATGCATTCAATGCCGGTAACCCATTTATTTTCATTCCCAATAAAACCAATGGGATTAGTGAGGATGATACAATTAATGCCTTCTTCTTCGGCTCGTTCAATTTCTTCAATTCGAGCTGGCATTTCTTTTTTCGTCCTTCGATAAACCAAACAAACTTCTTCAGCACCCAATCGCAGTGCGGTTCGCGCTGAATCCATGGCTACATTTCCACCACCTATAACCGCTACCCGGCGACCAACTTTAGTGGGAGTGTCATATTCTGGAAACCGATAAGCTTTCATGAGATTAGAGCGGGTTAGAAACTCATTCGCCGAATAAATCCCATTTAAATTTTCACCAGGAAGGTTCATGAAATGAGGCAATCCAGCTCCGGTTCCAATGAAAAAGGCTTTAAAGCCATCCTGGCGTAAATCATCAAAGGTTAAGGTTTTTCCGACAACCACACTTAATTCAAGCTCAACACCCAAGGATTTGACATAATCAACCTCCTGAGCGACGATCGCCTTGGGAAGACGAAATTCAGGAATACCATAAATTAAAACTCCTCCAGCAGAATGGAGTGCTTCAAATATCGTTACTTTATATCCCATTTTGGCGCAATCTCCAGCACAAGTAAGGCCAGCCGGACCTGATCCAATAATTGCTACTTTTTTTCCGTTTTGAGCAGGTATTTTTGGTAACTCAATACCTTGTTCTCTTTCATAATCAGCTAAAAATCTCTCTAAATAACCAACCGCTATCGGTTGGCCTTTTTTACCCAGCACACATAAAATTTCGCATTGCTCTTCTTGAGGGCAGACTCTCCCACAAATAGCTGGAAGACTATTTTTTTCCTTGATTTTCAAAATAGCGTCATCAATCTTCCCTTGGGCTAAAAGACCGATAAATCCAGGGATATCGATTTCAACAGGACAACCCTTCATACAACTTGGTTTTTTACACTGCAAACATCTTTTGGCCTCTTCAATTGCTGCCCATTTCTCTAAACCAAGCGGGACTTCATTAAAATCACGGATTCTTTCCTGAACCGTACGCTGGGGCATTTTGGGACGTCCGTTTAATCGATTATTTGACATGGTGAACTCCTTCCTCGGCTTTTTTCATCTGCCAGCTCTCAACAGCTCTTTTTTCTTCTTCAAGGTAATTTCTTTGACGAGCTAAAAGCTCATCATAATCAACGCTATGACCATCAAAAACCGGTCCATCAACACAAGTAAATTTACATTCCTTCCCAACGGTTACCCGGCAACAACCACACATACCGGTCCCGTCCACCATAATAGGATTTAAACTTACCAGGGTCGGGAGTTCATATTTCTTGGTTAAAAGACTTACCATTTTCATCATCATTAAAGGACCCACAGCTATAACTAAATCAATTTTTTCTTTTTGAATGACCCGATCAAGAACCGAAGTCACAAAACCTTTTTCTCCATAAGAACCATCATCAGTCGTCACGTAAAGGGCATCACTAACTGATTGCATCCGATCCTCCCAAAAGAGAAGATCTGAAGAACGGGCTCCAATTATCGATGTTATGCGATTATCTAACATTTTTAACGCTCGGGCTTTGGGATAAACCGGGGCGATTCCAACCCCTCCTCCTACACAGACTACATGGCCAAAGTTTTTTTCTTCTATCTCTTTCCCCAAAGGTCCTACAAAATCTGCCATATAATCTCCTTCATCCAACTCTCCTAATTGTATAGTACTTTTCCCAACTTCTTGGAAAATAATGGTAACCGTTCCTTTTTCTGGATCAAAATCAGCAATAGTAAGTGGTATTCTTTCGCCTTCTTCATTAATACGCACAATAACAAATTGTCCGGCTTTAGCGTGTTGAGCTACTCTTGGTGCATCGATAACCATAAGTTTGATCTGCGGTGTGAGTACTTCTTTTTTAATAATTTTTACCACAATTTTATCCTCCTCTTCTGTATATACCTTGTTCAAAGTAAGGTTATTTATTTTCTACCGATTCTGGTATTCACAGCAAGAATTATACTATATTCCTGAACCATACCAAAATTACATTTCCAGCGAAATTAAGGTTCTGAAAGAGGGTAAGATTAAATTAAGAAGATGGATAAATACTATTTAGGTATGTCGATGAGCTACTCTTGAAGCTCCAAATGAATGAGGCTTTACTTTTGCAGTAAAACCTAAATTTTCTATCATCCCTGTTACTTCTTGAATAATATTTCGTGTTGGTCCATTTGGCCCAATATCAACATGAATCTCAACTCGATAGTTGGATAAATGGTTATCTGGGAAAGTATTAATTTTTTCCATAAAAGCCCAACAAGTTTCCAAAGAAAGCATGGCCTCCTGATAAATTTTGTCCCGAATCCCTCTGAGATTTTTTTGATAAGTTTTTCTCCAAAAATAACGAGCTCCGTATCCAATCTTATGAACGATTATTGCTGTGACAAAGCTCTGAAAATTGGGACTATCTTTAGATCCTTTTGAGTCAGTACCAATTATAACTCGATAAGTCCCTTTTGGATCTTGTCGAATAAAATCAAATAGGGCAACCACCACTTCATCGAAGGAAATGCGACCTTGAGTATAATTATGAAAATAAAGATTTCCAAATCGCTCGGATGATTTTTGATTGGGAATATAGTTCTCTTCCATCGTACCTACTCTTTTCATCACCTTTTCAAATCAATATTTTAGCACTTTTCCTCATATTTAAAAAAACTTTACCTTTCAATCGAAAATATGAGTTTGTTCTTTTTTAATTGCCTTCATCGAATAGATTCCGTATACTTTTCTCTGGAGGAAATTATGAAGAAAAAAATGGTTATTAAATTTAAGAAGTTAACCAATCGTGCTTATATCCCGCGGTTTGCTTATCCGGATGATGCTTGTTTCGATCTTTTCAGTCCGGTTGAAACGGTAATTTATCCTCAAAAAAGCGTCATTATTGATCTCGAAATTGCTTCAGAGTTCCCCTCAGGTTTTGAAGTCGTATTAAGACCTCGGAGCGGTTTAGGAATTAAAAAAGGGATAATGATTCATATTGGCACGATTGACTCTGGTTATCGAGGGAATTGGATGGTTAGATTATTTAATTTCGGTGATCATCCTTACACCATTCAAGCTGGAGATCGAATTGCTCAGGGAGCACTAAGGGAAATTCCACAAGTTGAAATTATTGAAAGCGATGAAATATCTTCCACTTCTCGTGGAACCAATGGTTTGGGATCAACCGGAAGATAAAAAAACTGAAGTATTCGAATTGGGAGTGTATAAAATGGATAGCATTAAAAATTTACAAAAGGAAGAAACGATTGCATACTTTTCTATGGAAATCGCTTTAACTCATGAAATTCCTACTTATAGTGGAGGGCTTGGCGTTCTGGCTGGGGATACGGTTCGAGCGGCTGCGGATTTCGCTATACCTTTTGTTGCTGTCACCCTACTCAGTCGTAAGGGATATTTCCGTCAAGAAATAACTCCTGATGGGTGGCAGAAAGAGTTACCCATCATTTGGGATGTGGAGAAATACCTTGAACCGCTTGAGCACCAAGTTCAAGTAACTATATCAGGACGAACTGTTTATATCGGAGCTTGGTTGTATAACTGGAAAAGTGTATCAGGCGGGGTCGTGCCAGTGATTTTTCTCGACACCAATTTGGACAAAAATGCTGAAGAAGACCGCAATATAACCGATTTCTTATATGGTGGAGACCGAGAATATCGTCTAAAACAAGAAATTGTTTTGGGTATCGGCGGGACGAGAATGCTGGACACCCTAGGTTTAAATGTAAGAAAATACCATATTAATGAAGGTCATGCCGCCTTTCTGACTTTAGAGCTTCTTAACAAGAACAAGAGAAGTCTCGAAGAAGTTTGGGAAGAGGATAAAATTTGGGACATCGACCAGGTAAAAAACTTGTGCGTTTTTACAACTCACACCCCAGTTGAAGCCGGTCATGATAAATTTTCTTATGATTTGGTAAAAAAAGTATTTGGTGAATATATTCCTTTATCAATTTTAAAAAAATTAGCTGGAAACGATGTCTTAAATATGACACTTCTAGCTCTAAATTTAAGCGGTTACGTCAATGGAGTAGCCAAACGTCATTCTGAAGTATCCCGGAACATGTTTCCCGGATATATCATTCACGATATTACTAACGGTGTTCACAGCTTTACCTGGACTTCTAATTCCTTTCGTGAACTTTTTGACCGATATATTCCCGGCTGGGCTCGGGAAACCGAGCTCCTCACTCGAGTTGATATCATTCCCGATGAAGAAATCTGGGAAGCCGGTCAAGCTGAAAAGCGGGTTCTCTTAGATTTTGTTAAAGAAAAAACTGGTATCTCTTTAAACGAAAATATATTAACCATCGGATTTGCCCGCCGAATGACTGCTTATAAAAGGCCACACTTTATCTTTACTGATCTAGAAAGACTCAAAAGAGTGAAAAGAAAAGGTGACTTCCAGATTATCTTTGCTGGAAAAGCCCATCCTCACGATGAAGAGGGAAAGAGATTGATACAATCAATTATTCAAATAGCTAAAACTCTTCAAAATGAAATTAAAATCATTTTTCTTGAAGATTATAACATTGAGATAGCTAAAAAATTGGTTTGTGGAGTAGACGTCTGGCTCAATACTCCCCAAAGGCCTTTGGAAGCATCGGGAACCAGTGGAATGAAAGCAGCTCATAATGGAGCTCTCAACTTCAGTGTTTTAGATGGGTGGTGGGTGGAAGGTTGCCTGGAAGGAATTACTGGATGGGCAATTGGACCAGCACCAAACGAAAAAAGCGATCCGGCCGAGCAAAGCCGGGAAGAAATTGACGATTTATACAATAAGCTCGAATATCTAATTCTCCCAACCTATTACCAACGTATTGACTGGTGGATAAAAATGATGAAAAATTCAATTGGTAAGATTGCTTCCTATTTTAACACCCATCGTATGATGGAGCACTATATTACCGAAGCTTATTTTCATCATATTGTTACTCATCACACCAATGGAAACCGTTTGATTGTATAATAGGAAACATTAAAAAAATAACCTATTGGAAACATTCAATAAAGAAAAAATTTTCATTATCCTCACACTTATAAAAATCAGGGTGTGAGGATTCATTTTTTTAAAATTTTCTCAATTTTATTTATCAATCCTTGAAATTTTTACATCCGAAATAAAATAACGTGCTATAATAAAATATATTTTAATTTGCAAGGAGGGAACAAGATGAAAAAGTTGTCATTTCTTGCTGTTGTTGTTTTATTGGCTTTCTTGATAACCAGTTGTACACCAACACCAACGCCATCACCAACACCCACCCCAACAACTACCCCACCAACCGGAACCACTGCGCCAAGTATAAGCATCGTTCGTGATGGAGGATGGGCAGGTAAGATCATCCAAAGTGGAGACCCAGTTCGTTTCAATCAAGATATCTTTTTCCAGGGAACTGCTCCAAGTAGTTCAATTATCAAAGTATATTTAAACAATACCTTGGTTGAACAAACTCAAAGTAGTCCAGCTGGTGAGTGGAACCTTATGATTAATTCTCTATCAACCGAAACCACTTTCAACCTGAGCTTTACGGCTACCCAGGGAAGCTTAGCCGAAAGCAGTGCAACTCCTTTTAGTATTGTAGTTGATGGAACCAAACCTTATATACAATCACTATCTGCCAAAGCCGACACTATTCTTGGTGCGGCTCCTACTATTACGGTGAATTTCAATGAAGAAATTGTAGTAGTCGATATGAATACATTTTCTCTTCCAGCCGTATGGGGCTTTTCATCAATTGGAGCCAGCGTTTTTCACACCACTCAAGTCGCTATGAATGCAGGTAATCAAAGTGTTACTCTCACCGGAAACTTTCTATCGGACTTCCTAGTCATGGGTGATACCATTGTGGTGACTTTCTTCTATGTCCCCGCCATGGGAGTTACTGATAAAGCCGGAAATGCTTTTAACGCCACCATAAATTTTGCCACTGGAGTGGTCGCAGCACCGTAAGCTTATAATAAGCCCTGTAATTTGTTATTACAGGGCTTATTAGCACTCTATTAAGCTCTTAGAGCTTTAGTATTTCAACATTTTTTATTCTATATGTACTTACACCATAAAAGTACCCGCTTTTATGGTGATGTTTTTTTGAATACTTTTACTCTAAAAAATTATTTATTGTTTATCAATCAATAGGAGGGGGATTCCTATTAAAAAAATATTCTTAATTAGCCTTATAGTTTTGTTGTTTCTGGTAGGTTGCACCAAAACTCCAGCTCCTACTTCAGTAACTTTTTCTATTTCCAATATAAGTCCCAATTGCGGTGTAGCGGGAGAAACGATCATTATTACCGGAACCAGTTTTGGAGATACTCAAGGGTCAAGTATGGTTACTTTTAACGGAGTTCCGGCAACGGTAAATTCTTGGTCCAATACCCAAATTGAAGTGCTGGTTCCGAGTGGAGCCATTACTGGGGATGTGGTGGTAAGAGTAAACGGGATTAACAGCAATGGGATTCGGTTTATTATACCCTGTTATGGACCAATGCAAGGGATGATAGTTGATCAGATTAAATGAAGAGAATCTAAATCACTAATTGAATCAATTACCTTTTAATGTTACTTCATTCAACTATCAATATTTGATAATAAAACAACCCCTGGTAATGAATAACCAGGGGTTGTTTTATTATCTTAGGGATAAATTCGATAAATCTGGCGAGGAAAGGGGATGGCTTCCCGGATGTGCTTGACACCGGCTATCCAAGCTACTGTCCGCTCAACACCTAAGCCAAAGCCGGAATGAGGTACGGTCCCATATCGACGGAGATCCAAATACCACTCAAAAGCCTCCCTG
>MWBQ01000094.1 GCA_002069605.1 Candidatus Atribacteria bacterium ADurb.Bin276 | reverse complement strand
AAAAAGAATCCATTTTTTAGAACAACCGGGATTTCCAGTATTCGATTGTGGAATAAGGTAAGAATGAGGGGATAAGGTTTTTAAAAAACCTGTCAAGTTTTTTCCACATTGCGGATTGGAAATCATTGTTAAAAACATTTTTTTATATAGGAATCGAGGTAAGGTATGGGTAAAACTCTGATCATTACTGAAAAACCGAGTGTCGCAAAAGATATTGCCAAAGTTTTAGGAAAATTTACCAATCGAAAAGAGTACTTAGAAAGCGAGAAATATTATATTACCTGGGCTATAGGTCATCTTATTACATTAGCTGAACCAGAAGATTACGAGAAAAGATTTAAGGTTTGGAGATTAAGTCTTCTTCCTATTCTTCCTGATAAGTTTTTTTTAAAGCCGATTGCGAAAAATGAGAAAAGAATAAAAATAATCAAAGATCTCCTTAAATCAGATGACGTTGAAGAAGTTATAAACGGATGTGATGCCGGGCGAGAAGGAGAACTTATATTTAGATATATTTATGAATTTACCGAAAGCCAAAAGCCATTTAAAAGACTTTGGCTTTCATCAATGACTACAGCTGCAATCCGTCAATCGTTTGCTAATCTTATTCCTGGAGAGAGAATGGAACTATTAGCAGAAGCGGCCAAATGTCGATCGGAAAGCGATTGGTTGGTGGGAATAAACGGAACCCGGGTATTTACTGCTCGCTTTAAAATTTTGTTGTCGGTTGGTAGGGTTCAGACTCCAACTTTAGCGATCTTAGTCCAACGAGAAAAAGAGATACGAGAGTTCAAACCAACACCTTATTGGGAAATATTTGCTGTATTTTCTTCACCCCAAGGGACTTATGTGGGAAAATGGATTGATGGTGAAGATCGAGTTTACGATCAACAACAAGCCTTACAAATTGAACAAAACGTTCAAGGGAAAAAAGGCAAAGTGATTGAGTTTTCTAATAAAAAAACCAAAGAACAACATCCCCTTCTTTATGACCTTACTGAATTGCAGCGGGATGCGAATAAAATTTTTGGTTTTTCTGCTAAAAGAACCCTTAATTCAGCTCAAAAACTCTATGAAGCCCGCAAACTGATTACTTATCCACGAACCGATTCCCGATATCTTTCTAATGATTTGGTCGAACAGGTGACAACAGGATGGAATATGCTTCGAAAATGTGGCTTTGAAGAATTGACTCAAGATCCTTTTGACTCAAAAAAAGCATTAAAGGATAGAAGGGTGTTTGATAATAGCCGAGTATCCGACCATCATGCCATCATTCCGACCGGAGAAAAAATTGATTGGGACACTCTGGGACGAGATGACCAAAAAATTATGGATCTGATTTGCAAGCGATTTCTTTCGGTTTTTTACCCTGAGGCAATCTGGGCGCAGCGACGAATTAAAACTGAGGTCAATAATGAGAATTTTATTAGTAAATCGAAAGTGTTAGTTGAACCAGGATGGAGAAAAGTATACGGAAAAGAAGCCGGATCAGAAGAGACGGAATTTCTCCCGGAAGTTGAAGTTGGAACAATGGTGACCACCGAAAAAGTTTGGGTTGAAGAAAAAGAAACCAAAGCACCACCACGTTATACTGAAGCATCTCTCCTTTCTGCTATGGAGGGTGCAGGAAAGTTTGTTGAAGACGAAGAGTTGCAAGAAATTATGAAAGAATCGGGGTTGGGTACCCCCGCAACCCGAGCTGCAATTATTGAGCGATTAATCGAGGTTGGATATTTAGAAAGGGAAGAGAAAACCTTAATTCCTTCACCTAAAGGGATTGAACTTATTAATTTAATTGAAAGTATTCCAGTTAATGAGTTAGCATCCCCTCAATTAACCGGCCAATGGGAGAAGAAACTCGTTTTAATCGAAAAGGGACAATTTTCTCGACAAGAGTTTATGGACGAAATCAAAAAAATGACCGAGGAGATCGTAGCCAAGGTTAAAGAAAAACCAGATAATGGCGAACGGGCAAAAATGAACAGCAATGTTGGTTCTTGTCCAATATGTGGTTCGCCAGTTCAGGAAAACCGAAGCGCTTTTGCCTGTGTTCAATGGAAGGAAGGGTGTCCTTTTACCTTATGGAAAAAAATTTTGGGAAAAACCATTACCCGTAGCCAGGCTCAGAAGCTCATCACTCAAGGAAGGACAGATATTATTTCAGGTTTTAAATCCAAGAAAGGAAAATTTTTCAAAGCGCGGCTAATTCTTCAAGAAGGTGGGAAAATAGGGTTTGAATTTAATGCACCAAACCAAAAAAAGAAGGATGATTCGGTTACAACTCTTGAGAAAAAAACCTCATAATAAGAAATTAAAAGAGTTTAAATTAGTGAAAAATATGATTCAGAATAAGATATAATAATACGAGTATCTGGTTATAGAAAAGGCAAAAAGGGATACGTAAGAGGTGCATGTTTCCGGAATTAAAAGGCGTCTGGATGAAAGGGAGAGTAGGCGTGGAAAAGTTTGTAATTAATGGAGGGAATCCTTTATCAGGTATAGTAGAAATTGGTGGTTCTAAAAATGCAGCACTTCCTATTCTTGCCGCTACTCTTTTAAGTGAGACACCTTCCATTATTAGAAATATTCCTGATTTATTAGATGTAAATACCATGATTTTGGTTCTTCAAGGTTTAGGAGTCAGAATCGAGAAGTTGGCAGAAGGAACCTATCAAATTTTCCCTGACTCTCTCATTAAATCAGATGCTCCCTACGAATTAATACGAAAAATGAGAGCTTCTTTTTTAGTCACCGGTCCACTTATCACCAGATTAAAAAGAGCTCAAGTTCCGCTTCCAGGTGGATGTGCAATTGGTTCAAGACCTATAGACCTTCATATAAAAGGATTTCTTCATTTGGGGGTTCAAGTATCGATGCATTCGGGGTATGTCGAAGCTTGGACGGATCAATTACACCCCGGTGAAATATACTTAGATTTTCCAAGTGTAGGTGCAACTGAGAATATAATGATGCTGGCTTCGGTTATTCCAGGCGATACGGTGATAGCCAATGCAGCCAGAGAGCCGGAAGTTACTGATCTGGCAAACTTTCTGATGGCGATGGGTGCAAAAATCGACGGAGTTGGAACCGATACCATTATTATACATGGAACTCCTAAATTATATGGTTGTGATTATTCAATCATTAACGACCGAATTGAAGCAGGAACATTTTGTGTTGCAGCTGCTATTACTGGTGGAAATGTGGAAGTTAAGGGAGTTAATCATATTGCCATGCGTTCTATTATTACCAAATTGGAAGAAATCGGCGCCAAAATTTCCAAGGTATCGGAAGATAGCCTATTTATTTCTATGAAAGAAAGACCTCAGGCAACGGATATTAAAACTATGCCGTATCCCGGTTTCCCCACTGATATGCAAGCGCAATTTATGACCCTTCTCTGTTTAGCTGATGGGGTTAGTGTAATTACCGAAACAGTTTTTGAGAATCGGTTTGCCCATGTGGGAGAACTGGAAAGAATGGGAGTGAATATAAAAGTTGAGGGGAGAAGTGCAGTGGTAGTTGGTGTGGAAAAACTTACTGGAACTCAGGTTACCGCCTCTGATTTGCGAGCAGGCGCTGCACTGGTTTTAGCAGGCTTAGCAGCAGAGGGAACGACTGATGTTTATGGTATTTCTCATGTTGATCGAGGATATGCGAATTTGGAAAAGAAGCTTCTTAAACTTGGTGCCTCGATAAAGAGGGTTTACGAATAAACAGGAGGATTTTCTCTATGTGGAATAAGCGATTGGGAGTTGATTTAGGGACGGCAACCACTCTTATTTATGTTCATGGAAAAGGAATTGTGATGAATGAGCCCTCAGTAGTGGCGCTGGCTAAAGGAACGAATAAAATCTTAGCTATCGGTAGAGAAGCTAGGGAAATGATTGGAAAAACCCCTGAATATATCGTTGCCCATCGACCTCTTAAAGATGGTGTTATCGATAATTATGAAGTAACCCGTAAAATGTTGACCTATTTTATACAATCAACCTGTGGGAGGAGCATTTTTAAGCCCGATATTGTCATATGTGTGCCTTCAGGTGGAACAGAAGTTGAGAAAAGAGCGGTTTTAGATGCTGCTTATCACGCTGGTGCAAGAAAGGCGTTTCTCATTGAAGAACCAATGGCAGCTGCTTTAGGAGCTGGTTTAGAAATCGCAGAAGCCTCGGGAAATATGGTTATTGATGTCGGTGGAGGAACGACTGATATTGCAGTTCTTTCTTTGGGTGGTGTAGTTATCAGTCAATCGGTTAGGGTGGGAGGAGACAAATTAGACGAAGCAATTATTCGACACCTTCGGAAAAAATTTAACCTTATGATTGGCGAACGTACTGCTGAGATTCTTAAGATTGAAATTGGATGGGCAGTACCACCGCGGGAAGAAAAAGCTGCTGACGTGAAAGGACGAGATTTGGTGTCGGGCCTTCCTAAAACGATCACCATTACTGCTTCCGAGGTTTATAAATGTCTTTCAGAACCACTCTCATCAATTGTAGATGCCGCCCGTATTATTTTAGAGCACACTCCTCCAGAATTAGCTGCTGATATTGGAGAAAAAGGAATATGTTTAACTGGCGGAGGAGCACTTCTTCAAGGAATGGACGAGATGATTGGAAAGGCACTGGCAACTCCAACTTATGTGGCCGAAGAGCCGGTTTCCTGTGTGGCCTTAGGAGCAGGGAAAGTGTTGGATAATTTAAAGTCCCTCCGGGAAGGTTTCTTGTATACAAAAAGGAGGAACAGTTAGTTCTTGAAAGCGAAACAATTAGGATGGATATTCCTCATATTTTTCTTTACCATTTTTATAGTATTTTTTTCCTATTCTAGTTATGCTGAGAAGGTCCCCTTTTTCCCGATCCAGTCGGTTCGGCGTAATATGGAAGGGATAGGTAAAAGCGTTTTTTATGGGACCAGGATTGAGAATTTTGCTGTTGAAGTATTGGATGTTGTTATTGGGAAAGATATCAATCAAAGCTATATTGTGGTTAAAGTTACTGATGAAAAAATAAAGAAAATGGGTGGGATTTCAGCTGGCATGAGCGGAAGTCCTATTTTTTTTAGTGGGAAATTAGCTGGAGCCTTAGCCTATAGTTGGGAAACCAAAGATAACTTAATCGGAGTAGTGACTCCAATTGAAGCCATGCTTAAGCTCTGGGAAAATATGCCGGAGTCTTCAACGGTTTTACAGGTTGCCCCTAGCTCGGTCATTTTTACAATTGGATTGAGTGAAAGGGCCGGAAAAAGACTTCAAGAAAAGGCGAGTTTTTTTTCTCGGAAAATTATTTCTTTACCTGCTACTATATATAGCCAACGTTCGAACTTACCATCAGTAGAAATTCAACCAGGGAGCGCTATTGGTGTTCAATTGATACATGGTGATGTGGATGTAGTCAGTTTGGGGACGTTAACCTGGCGAGATGAAAATAAAATTTTAGCCTTTGGTCATCCCTTCTTACATCAAGGAAGGGTGAATTATTTTTTATCTTCAATGTATGTTAATTTTAGCTTAGAAGGCAAAGATTTTCCCTTTAAAGTGGGCACGCCCATTCAACCGATAGGGATTGTTGATGAGGACCGAAGTGCGGGAATAGCTGGTCGATTGGGAGTGTTGCCCAAAGTAATAAAAGCTGATATTGAAATCGGTAGTGAAAAAAGCGTTATATCTCAAAATTACTTTGAGATTATTCAAGACGAAAATGTTGTGGTAGAATTTTTTCCAGAAATTATTTTAAATTCTATCGACCAGGCGATTGACAGCCAAAGACCGGGGAGCGTTAAAGTGACATTATCGATTGAGGGAAAGGAATTTAACTTTCAGAATGAATTTTTTTGGGTGAGTAAGATAGATATTTCCAGTTATACCTCGAATAATCTGGGAAAAATTCTTGAAGATGTTTTTAAAAATCCTTTTCAATCGATAAAAGCCGATAAAATAAGTATCAAAATTATATTTATTCCGGATATACGAGAAGCTACCTTTAGGAATCTCTTTTTACCGGTTGATGTAAAAAGAGGAAATGATTTAAAAGGAAGAATTGATTTAAACCTCTATCGTCAAGGCGTTAAAAGTCTCGATTTTGGTTTGTTTGTTCCGAGAGATTTTGTTCCGGGTGAAGCTGAGGTAGTAGTTCGAGGTATGAGTTGGGGTGATGAAAATACTCAATCACCCTCTCCACAAGCTGATCTTGATAATTATATCGATGAAAAAGTAAAGCAATTGAAATCGAATGGTCTTATAATTGAAATGAGAAGCAAAAGTGAAACCTTTTCCAGCGATAATCAGAAAAACTTTTTTTCTGAAGTCGTTTCACTCCCCTTTGTTTTAGAAGGTTCTTTTACGGGAAGTGTAGTGGTTTTGGAGTAAAATCTTGAAAAGGTTTATAATTGCTCTAACGATATTGTTAGTTTTTTTAGTTGGAATTTTCTTTATTGGTTTTCAACGTTTAGCAAGCATTACCATTGATCGCTTGTTAAATCAATTCAATACCGGACCGATTCAACTGAGTTACCAACAGGTGTCTTTTTCATTTCCTCTGAACATTAAAATTGTTGAGGTATCTTTACAAAATAATGATTTTTTCTTTCACGCTCCCCAAGTTAACCTTTCTTTTGATTGGGGTCTCTTTTTTGGTAAAAAAGAGAGCATTGTTGCAGCTATTCCTGAAGCCGTAGTCTCATCTCATTCAAAAGATTTTATACAGAATATTAAGGATTTTCAGTTTCATATTGTTCCTGATTTCGAAATTGATATTAAAAGCCTGAGTGTCCCCAACGACACCCACACTTTAGATGCTTTCCCCTTGTTTCTTCAAAAGAAAGATAAAATAATATCCTTTCGCATAAATCATCCTGAATTATCTATGAGTGGTAATTTTATATCAGAAAAAGAAATTCAAGCTGAATATAAAATTCTCAGTAAGAATTACCCTCTCCAGGGTCAACTGATTTTTTCTTTAAATGATGATACTTTAAAAGGGACTGTTGAAAGCGAAATGGATTTCTCTTTTTCTGCTTTATTAGTTCCGAAAGAAGATGGAATTGAACTCCAAGATTTTAGCATTCAGAATATTTCTGATGAAAAAAATAGTATCAAATTTTTTGGAAATAGCCGATTGTGGCTTAAAGATCAGCCTAAAATCCAAATAAACGGACAGGTAAGGAGTGGAATGGTTGAAAATGCTTACGATTTCGATCTTGAACTTCAACGTAAAAACATTTCTGAAATTGTTGGGAGCCTCCATTTAAAAGCAGGAGAGCCCAACATTGATCTTATTTCAAGTGTGGTTTTTTTGCCTGAGAGCTCAAGTTTTTCTCTTCAGCTTCTTCCTGGATCAATCATTGAAGAAAATCCGATTCTTGGAGAAATTAAAGGGAAATATTCCGATCAACAAATAAATGTAGAATTTGTTTCCCATCCAATGGAGATCCAATTTGCCGAGTTAACTGGAAAAGGCATAATCAATGGGAATGCCACTTTTTCTTCAGGATCTTTCAAGGCAGAAGGGCAACTGAATAGCGAATGGCTTCAATACCAGAATTATCGAATCGAAAAAATTCAAATGCAGTTTCAGTATGATCTTGAGAGAATACTATTTCAAGGAGTTGGTTATTTATTCGATGGAAAATTAACCCTGGATGGTTCCTATTTTAATAAGCAATTTAATGCGAGGGGTACTATTGAAAATAGTAAATTAGATTATTTTATCGGTGGAGACAATCTTCCATTCACAGGGAATGTTTCTGGTGTATTTGAAGTCCAAAAAGTGGATGGGGATCCACTTTTGATTTCCTTATCCCTTTCCGATGGAACGCTTTTTTGGAAAGATATTTTTATTGGAGATCAATTAACTGCTCAGTTAAATTACTGGGGTGATAAGTTGACCATAACTGATTTAATGCTTCGAAACCAAGATGGGACAATTGAAGGGGAGATCGAAAAAGAGTTTAAGAATATTAAGGGAAAACTTCGTTTTAAAAACTTTTTTATTTCTTATCCTATTGCTGGGAAAGCTCTCCAAATGATTGGTGAAGGGGATGGAGAATTTCAATACTCAGAAGGAGATTGGGAAATTTCAGCCAATCTCCTTGCACCAACCTGGAGTTATGACGAGTGGTCTGGAACTGATTTTCAATTTCAAGGTGAAATATCGCCGGAAACAATACTCATAGAAAAATGCGAGACTCAACTATTGGGTGGTAATTTGTCTCTGATGGGCGAAATAACGCCCTATAGAGCAATAAATATAACCGGGACAATTAGCAATCTTGAATTTCCTGAAAATGACTATGATTTTCAGGGTAAAATTCAAGAAATACTACTGAGTGCTCAGGGAGCATGGGATAAGGTGCTTTTTGGGATCAATGCTCAGGGAGAGGGATTAACCTATCAAGGACAGCCACTGGGAACTACTTTTCAGATTACGATTGAAGGTGAAAGTGCTCTTCCTAAACAAAATGAGGAAATTGGTTTCGAAAGGTATTTAAATCCTGAAATTCTTAAAAAAGGGAATATTCAGATTCAAGGTGTTCATTTTGAACAGGAAATCGAAGATGGTTATAAAGTAGCAGGGCAGGGAGATATTGAAGCACAGCTCGATGTTTCTAACAAAATTTGGATCCTTAAGAGCCAAAATCTTAATCTTCAGGTCGAAGAATTTTTGAATTTTAATGGTTCTGTTCAGGGAAGTTTTAAAAATGATCAAATTGAAATTCAACAACTCCATTTAAAAGAAATTACTCGAAATATCGATATTCTTGGTTCTGGATCTTACAACGTCAAGGATAAAAGCATTCAAGGCCAATTTACTGGTCAATATGATACCAATCTTCCTTTCCCTGATTATGGTCTCGATGTGTATTTGGCCGGCAATACTGAGTTGAGCCTAACAGGTACCATGGATAAACCAGAATATCAAGGTTGGATTCAAGTAAACCAAGGGAAGGTTGTACAACAGGAAAAAGATTTAATTCAGTTAGAAGATGTTTTTGCTACGATAAATGGTAAAGAATTAACTATATCCGAGGGTCATGGTCAATGGTTAGGTTTTGATTTTAATACCGAGGGAACGATAGGGGAAACGGGAATCAAATTAGCTTTTGATATTAGCGGAGAAAATGGCTTGTTAGGACAATTTGATTATTTTCAAGGTTCTTGGCAGGGTAAAATTACTCTTCAAGGTGAATTTTCTGACCTCCAAGCCGAAGGGATGATTCAAGTGAGAAATGGTTTTATCGATACAACTCATTTAGATAAAAACCAGAGTACCACGACAATATTTCAAAATTTGAATGAGTCATTCCTAAATATTCCAATTCAATTGAAACTTATTTTAAAAACTGATGATAATTTTCGAGTAAAGACCCGGTTTTTAGATTTAAAACTTAAAGGTGGATTAACCCTTGAAAATGGTCAAGGTACTATGGAAATTAAAGGTCGTTTGGATGTGACTGAAGGAACCTATGACTTAGTTATGAGAACTATTCCCGTTCAAGGATATGTGGTGTTTGGAGATTATTTTGGTTTTATTCCCCAAATTCATTTGGAAGGGCGTATTGAAGTAAGGCGATATGATATTATTCTGAAAGCTGATGGTCCTTTAGATGATTATGAAATGAAGCTTCAGTCTGAACCGCCTCTTATTCAAGAAGAAATACTATCTCTCTTATTCGTTGGTGATAAAGATGCTTATCAATCTTTAGATACTTTAGACTTGGAACCACATCTATTAAGCGCTTTGCGTTTTTTCTTAGGAATGAAAGGTACTGGTTTAAAAAATGTTCTTTTTTTTGATAGTGTTGAATTGGTTACTCCAAATCAAGAGAATGAAGGATTTTTTGGTATAGAATTAAAAAAAGAACTTGGAGAAAATGCTTCAATAAGTTATACTCATGACTTAAGTGGGGGAGATAATTCTACTTGGAATTTTGAACTCGATCTCAGTCGAGAATGGTCCTTCAAATCTGAGTTTGGTAACGATGGCAATTATGGTTGGGAATTGGAATTCACTACTCGATTTTAATCTACCAAACTAAAAAAAAAGATTTTTAAATGATAGAATATTAGTAGCTTATTATCGTTTAATTTTAGGTGGCCGATAATCAGGATTGTCCATTTTTAGTTATTGAGATGAATTAATAAACTGAAGATTTGATGAAAACGGTTTTTAAAAAAAATTGAATAGTTCAATTATTGATTGAAGAATTTAAGTATGAGAATGAGGGACTTCTCTTGTTGTTGCCTTAAACCGAGGGGTCCTTTTAATAATAAAAATAATTAGAAATTATGGAACTAAAAATTAAATCAGAGAGTGTGAACTCCATGAAACATCTTGATAACCGGATACAAATTGAAAATTGAAATGGAGGGAATTGAATTTTATGAGATATCGTCCATTAGAGGTGATTTTGATCGGTTTTATTCTCATCTTTTTTCTTTTAGCTCCAGTAAGTCAAATAGCATGCGCGCAAAATGGTCCTCCCATAGTAGCCATACGTGTTGAGGGTAATACTAATATCAATAGCCAGCTCATTTTATCGGCAGTTTCAATATCCCTCAAAGAAACATTCAATCAAGAAAAAATTAAAAGTGATATTAAGTCGATATTTGATCTTGGTTATTTTACTAAAGTTTGGGTTGATACCAAGCAATATCCAGATGGAATCGAGCTCATATTTAAAGTTGAAGAAAATCAAATTCTAAAGGGGATTGAAATCCAGGGGAACACCCAAATGACCATTGATGAAATTCGCTCGGCGATGATTTTAGTCCCTGGTCAGGTCATGAATTGGAAGATATTGCAAAACGATTTAGACCGAATAAAAGCCTTGTATAGCAATAATGGTTATATGATCACTGCAGTAGATGGTACAGATTTTTCTACGGATGGCATTTTAAAATTCACTCTTCATGAAGGTATTATTGAACAAATTAAAATTGAAGGAACCGAGAAGACCAAAGATTATGTTATTATTCGTGAATTATCTTTCGAAACCCCAACCAAGTTTGACTTTTCTGAAATCAAGAAAAGCATGAGGGCAGTTTATAACTTAGGTTTTTTTGATGATATTAGTATGAAAATTGAACCTGGTAGTGATTCTAATCAAGTAATTATAGTTATAAAAGTGATTGAAAAATTAACCGGTGAAGCAGGTTTGGGGGTCGGATATAACACCGAAGATGGATGGTTGGGTTTTGTTCGATACCAAGAAAGTAATTTTGGTGGAAATGCCCAGAAACTGGAACTTCGGTATGAATTTGGATCAAGGACTTTATATCGGCTCTATTTTGAAGAACCTTGGCTTTTTGATACACCAACTTACTTTTCTCTCTCAGTCTATGATCAAATACGTGAGAGAAAAAATCGGGAAGAAGGAGAAATTATTGGTCGTTATGAAGAAGAAAGAGTTGGTGGCCAAGTTTCTTTTGGAAGGAGATTTTCTGATTATTGGAGGTGGAGACTAAGCTACAAAACTGAAAATATAAAGATCACTGCTTTGGAAGGAGAAGTTCCTAATCGAGGAGGTATTACCAATTCTCTTACCCCAATGATCATTTATGATTCTCGAGATGATGTTTTTAATCCTCATAGTGGATGGTATGGAATTGCTCAAGCAGAAATTGCCGGTCGATTTTTAGGTGGAGATAATAATTATAATAAATATATTTTGGATTTGAGAAATTATATCGATACTGGCCAGGATACTGTTCTTGCCCTTCGTTTGATGGGAGGTATTGCTGATACAACTCTTCCCGAGTATGAAAAGTTCACGGTTGGTGGAGTAAATACCCTACGAGGGTATGACCTTGCTGAATTTGAAGGCGAACAGATGCTGGTTTTTAATGCTGAATACCGTTGGGATATTGCTGATAATACTCAATTGGTCGTTTTTGGTGATGCTGGTTATGCCTGGGCTTTGGATGAACCAATTCGACTTGATGACATTAAATTTGGTTATGGAGTTGGTTTGCGATTCGATACACCCCTTGGACCAATACGCTTAGATTATGGTTTAGGCGAAGAAGGGGGACAAACTTACTTTAGTATTGGTCAAACTTTTTAAAAGAAATTCAATTAGCTAAAAAAGCATCGTGAAGGGATTATAGCCCTTTTGATAGAAAGAAAGGAGAAGTGTCTTTATTATGAAAAAGCAGGTACTATTCATTGGATTACTGGTGGTTATGTCGCTTCTTTTGGTGGGAAATTTTTCCTGGGCGGCAACAACCTCCCAAAATATAGGTCTCATTGATGTGGAGAAATTGTTTAATGCTCATCCGAATACCCAGAAAATCATTGATTTGGAAAGGCAATTTGTTGAAGAAAAGCAGAAAAGGCAACAAGACCTTAACGAGAAAGGGAAAGGAAAAACCAGGGAAGAGGTTCGTGAATTAGAAGATCAAATGAATATAGAATGGGCTCCGGTTGGAGAAGAAATGCTAAAACAAAGACAAGAGCTGATTAATCAGAGATATAGTGATGTGATTGACTCAATAAAAGCAGTTGCTGAATCGATGAAACTCTCTTTAGTGATTCGAACTCAAATTCGAGTTCCGGTCAGCCAGAATGAAGCAGTTGACATGCCAGTTGTTCTATATGGTGGGACTGATATCACCGATAAAGTTATTGAAAAATTGAAGACTCTAAACAATTAACCTGAGAATGAAGTGAAATTCTTTGAAAATTAAAGAAATTATGTCTTACATCGGTGGTCACCTGGTTGGTGACCCCGAATTTGAAGTTTTTGGTATCGGTACTATAGATAATATAACTTCGGGGGATTTGGTATTTTTATTTCATCAGCAAAAAATAACCGGTTTTATTTCTTCGATCCCCGACGTTATTGTTTGTCGAGAAGGAATAGATATTCAAGCCAAAAATCTTATTTTCGTTGAAAATCCACGTTTAGCTTTTATTCAATTACTGCCCAAATTTTATACTCAAGATTATCCCGAACCAGGTATCCATCCAACGGCCTTTATACATCCTCAAGCAAGAGTTGGAGAAAGAGTGTCAATTGGCGCAGGAACACATGTCGAATCAGATGCCATTATTGCTGACGACACCATTATCTTTCCTCAGGTATACATAGGGAAGGGATCGCAGATTGGAAAAAGCTGTTTAATTTTTCCTCAGACGGTTATTCGAGAAAATTGTATCCTTGGTGATCGAGTGATTCTTCAAAGTGGAGTCATTATTGGTGGTGATGGCTTTGGTTATGAAAGATCTGGAGATGTTTATTTAAAAGTTCCCCATGTAGGCAAAGTAGTTTTGGAAGACGATGTCGAAGTTGGGGCAAATTCTACTATTGACCGTGCGACCTTAGGAGAAACCAGGATTGGAGCTGGTACCAAGATTGATAATTTGGTTATGATTGCCCACAATGTTAAAATCGGTAAAAATTGTATAATTGTTGCACAATGTGGAATTGCTGGAAGTAGTAGTCTAGGCGACGATGTCATCATGGCTGGCCAATGTGGAGTTGTTGACCATGGAAAAATTGGGAATCGTGTCCGTTTAGCTGCACGAACTGGAGTTGTCAATTCGATACCTGATGATCAAATGGTTTCAGGCTTCCCTGCTCAGGACCATAAAATTGAAATGAAAGAGAAGGTGCTATTACGGAAATTACCGGATTTATGGCAAAGGATCAAGAATTTGGAAAAAAAAGTGTTCAAATCTTAATTTCTTCAAAAAAGCAAAAAACTATTTCTCGTTCTTTTTCAATTGTTGGGAAGGGATTGCACTATGGCAGAGATACACGAGTTGAGGTTCACCCCGCAAAAGTTGATCAGGGAATAGTATTCCAGGTTTTTCAGAACCACATTGACCGAATAATCCCTGCCCATTTTAATCATCTTCATTCCGGTAATCGAAATTCAACACTAACCAAAGAAGGTATTTCTCTTTCAACGGTAGAGCATTTTTTAGCGGCAGCTTGGGGTGCGGATGTAGATAATCTACTGGTTAAAGTTGAGGGTGAAGAGCTCCCAGCTGGAGAAGGAAGTTGTTCGCTTTGGGTAGAAAATTTGAATCGAGTTGGTTATGAGGAACAAAAACTCAATCGAGCCTACTTTCAAATACAAGAGATACTTGAAGTAAGTAATCGTGGTCGGTATCTGTTTGCATTGCCAAGTGATTTTTTTAAAGTAACTTATTTTTTAGATTATTTTTGTGGGTCAACCTTCGCTCTTTGTGTGACTTTTTCCGATAACGAAGGAGGATTTTGCCAAATTGCTAAAGCACGAACCTTTGCTTTTAAGGATGATGTTCAACAGATAATCCATGCAGGTCTCGGAAAAGGAGTTAGAGAATCGGCCTTGATTCTCAATGAAAAGGGACAATCGGACAAAAAATTCAACATTGAAGGGGAACCGGCCTATCATAAAATTATTGATCTCATTGGCGATCTCATGTTGATTGGGCATCGAGTTGTAGGTCATTTTATCGGAATACGTTCAGGACATAGCATGAATCATCAGATGGTCAAACTGATAGCAAGGAAGGCGAGGTTATTTAATGAATAGAGATATAAGAGCGATCATCGAAGAAGGAGCGATTATTGCCGAAGGTGTTCAGGTTGGACCCTATGCAATCATTGGGAAAGACGTCACGATTGGTGAGGGGACTACGATTGGTAGTGGAGTTATATTGGAAGGAAGGGTACATATCGGATCGAAGTGTATGATAGGACATCATACTGTAATTGGCACACCTCCTCAAGACCTCTCCTATCAAGGCGAGGAAACTGAGGTTTGGATAGGGGATGAGACGGTTATTCGTGAATTTTCTACGATACATAGGGCAACTGGGAAAGGGAATGAAACCCGAATCGGAAGAAAGTGCTATATAATGTCCTATTGTCACATAGCCCATAATTGTCGAGTAGGAAATGAGGTAACCATGGCAAATAACGCTTCATTAGCTGGGTATGTTGAAGTGAATGATATGGCAACTTTAAGTGGATTTGTGGGAGTTCACCAGTTTGTTCGAATTGGTAAGCTCACCATGTTGGGTGGTTTATCGAAAATTGTCATGGATATCCCCCCATTTACTCTTGCTGATGGGCACCCAGCTCGTCTTTTTGGTCTCAATGTTGTTGGATTGAAAAGGCGTGGTTATTCAAAAGAGGAAAGAGATCAGATAAAAAAGATCTATACAATAATATTTGAAAGGCATGGAAATCTACCCGAGCTTCTCGATAATATTCAAAGAGATTTTACCGGTGAATATGTTGCAGAAATAATAAACTTTTTTTCTCAAGGTCGCCGAGGTATCACTCGATTTATTAAAGAGAAACGGCTAAACGATGTTTATTAATAAGCTTTTATTAGTAGCCGGAGAGGGATCGATCCCATCAATTGTTTATCAGAATGCTCGGGAAAAGAAAATTGAAGTCATTTGGGTTGGTTTTCGATTTTTCCATTATAATCAGCACGAAGAGCCCCATCATCTCATTGATGAATTTTCCATAAATACCCTTCTCCAATTCATGAAAACCTATCAAACCAACTATTTATGCTTGTCGGGTAAATTTCCTCGGTCTTGTTTTTTTAAAAAAAATTTGATTCATAATGACCTTAAACAATTCATCAATCAGCTCTCGGGTTATCGAGATGATCAAGTATTAAATGCGGTTTTTCAAGAATTAAAGCAACAAGGCATACAATTGGTTACTCCTGTTGAGTTCCTGAAAGGGCATTTAACCCCATTAGGGAATTTGACCCATCGAGTTCCAAATGAAAATGAATGGGATGATATCCATTATGGCTTAACAATTGCGAAATATTTAGCCGATAATGAAATTGGACAAACGTTAGTTTTGAAAAGAAAAGCAATACTGGCAGTTGAGGCTGCTGAAGGGACGAATGAAGCAATTAAAAGAGGAGCTTTGATTGGGGAGGGAAACATTGTTGTGATTAAAGTAGCAAGGACGCGACAAAATTTTTTTCTCGATGTTCCAACGATTGGAATTGAAACCATTCAGACCTTGGGTCACCATGGTGGTGGAATAATTGCTATTGAATACGGAAAGACTCTTCTTATTGAACGAAATGAAGTTGTGGAAACAGCCAATAGACTCAAAGTTGGTGTGGTAGGCGTATCATTATCAAGCCCATGAAACCAAAAAAATCTATTTTTATCTCGACCGGAGAGATATCGGGTGACTTTTACGCTGGTGAAATTATTAAACGCCTCAAGGAAAGATATGATTTAAAAGTGTTGGCACTTGGTGGAGAATGTGTTGTTCAAGCTGGGGCTAACTTAATTTATGACACGACTGCCATTGCTACTTTTGGTTTTTTCGAATTACTTACAACCTTACGTCAGTGGAAAATAGTTTGGAATAAGACAGCGAAAATCCTCAAATGCAGTCCTCCGTCAGTTGCTATCCTTATTGATAACCCCGGTTTTAACCTTAGAATGGTTCGGTTATGCCACCAAATAGGTATTCCAATCATTTATTTTATACCTCCACAAGTATGGGTTTGGAATCGACGGAGAGCAGCTCTGCTTTCACGCTATGCAGATTGGATTTTAACCATTTTCCCTTGGGAGGATAACTATTTTAAAGGTGGTCAAGCCCAAGTAAAATGGGTTGGACATCCGGTGGCATCTAAAATTCCTCATTTCAACACTTTTAATTCAAATATAACAACCAAGAAAATAGTTTTTCTGCCTGGGAGTCGGAGAAAGGAAATTGATGAATATCTAAAAATTTTAAAAAAAGTCCTGGCTGATTTTATAAACCAGTATCCCGACTACGATTTTTTTCTGGTCTTAGCCAGTGAACGGTATAAAAATATTTTTGAAAAGCAATTATCGGGATTACCAATAAACCTAAAGAAAAGAGAGGACCTCTACCAGGTTTTATCAGGAAGTTCACTCAGTGTAAGTTGTTCTGGTACAATAACCTTGGAAGTCGCCATGATGGGAATACCTCAGATAATTGTCTATCGATTGTCAAATTTAACCTATTTTTTAGCTCGGTTATTTTTAAAAAAGAGGTTTATTGGTTTACCAAATATTCTCCTTAATCGGGAGGCATGTCCCGAGCTGATTCAGAATGACTTTAACAGTGAAAATCTATTACAAGCTATGGAAAAAATAATCAACGATAGTTTGATAGAGAGTTTTGCTCAAAGGAATGCACAAGAAATTAGAAAAACTTTGACACATGGGGATACTTACTCACAAGTTGTTGAGGTGATCGAAAATTATCTTAGATGATCGACCGGTGGTCATGATAACGGTAAATGGTCCTGGAGAGCTTTATTATTGGGCTATGACCTTGTTGAACTCGATTATTGCTAATGAAATTCCAATACAAATATGGATATTTTTGACACCCTGCCAATTTAGTACTGGTTGTGAGCAAAAAGTTCTTCAAGAAAACAAATACATTACCAAGGTTTTTTTACCGGCTGAGACCAAACAGATTTGCTGGGGGAAAAAACCTTTATCATTTCCACGACAAGGTTTAATCCTCTTTTTGGGAGGGGATATTTATAATGCTGTCCTTCTTAAGAAGAGGAGCGGATATCCTCTGTGGGTTTATGGGAGCCATTTACGTTGGTCAAAGCATGTAGACCTTTATTTGGCCCGATTTCTTCGTGATCATGATCGACATCAATTCCCTCAAAAGAAATTTATTGGCGATTTGCTTTATTCCTACGTGGTACAGGAAAAATACCTAGCTGAGGAGGAAAACCGATTTTTTTGTCAAGGCGAACCCCGAATATTATTCCTACCGGGTAGTCGGTCTTTTGCTTATGATTACCTAATCCCTTTTTATAAAAAAATTGCTGATTTATTGCTGCCAATTTTTCCGAAAACTTCTTTTGCCCTTAGTTTTCCGGCGCATTATTCGGAAAAAGATATTCCAGTTGATAATTGGGGGGAAGGGAAAATCCCATTTTATTTTGGTAAAGCTTCTCACTTAATGAACCAAGCTGATGTTGCTATTGCTATTCCGGGGTCTTCTAATTTGGAATTATTTTATCGGAAGAAGAAAACCTTGATCATTTTACCCTTGGAAGCGAACAGTAAAAATATACCACTGACTGGGATCCCAGAATTCATTGGAAAAATACCTGGAATAGGTCCAATAATTAAAAAAAAGATAATCTATGCGGTGAATCATAAAAAAAAGTGGGTATCACTGCCAAACATTATAATGAATAGAGAAATTTTTCCTGAATTACGAGGGAAGGTTTGCCCCGAAGATGTGGTAAGTAAAGTAGAAAATATGATTTATAAAACAGATTTCGATTATGAAATATCAGAAGACGAATTTCCAACAACAGCCGATTCGGTTTTAACTCAATTAATCCAGGAGAATTTTTATGGTAAAAGGGAAAAGTCTCTTTAGGCTACTCAATTATCTCAAGCCCTACGGTGGATTGGTAGCTGGAGCGCTTATTATGGGAATTTTAGGGGCTGGTATTAGCCTTATTTTTCCCTGGCTGGTAAAGATTATTATTGACCAAGTTCTTATTCAAAAGAACCTGTTATTGTTATTATTCATAACTTTTGGAATTGTTTTTATATTTTTTATTAAAGGGCTCACTTCTTATATTCAGAATCTTTGGGTTTCCAAAGCTGGTTTTCGGGTGATTACCAAACTCCGTTCGGAATTATATCAACACATTTATTCTCTATCGGCATCGTTTTTTCAAGAAAACCCAACCGGGGATATTATTTCCCGTATGACTAATGATGTAACTAATATCCAAAACCTTTTTTCTCATACTTTTATGAATATATTTATGGACCTTCTCATTCTGATTGGTTCCATAGGAGTATGTTTTTACATTAACTGGAAACTCACCACTCTTTCAATTGTGGTTTTACCCTTGGTAGGATTGAGTATAGATTATTTGGGTAAAAAAATTCGAGGTGCCTCACATCTTTTACAGTCGAAAACTGCAGTCTTAACCCAACTCATTGAAAGAACGGTTTCGGGTATTAAAATAATTCAATCCTATGTCAGTGGCCATTATGAGGTGGAAAAATTCGAAAAAGAGAATGAACTGAATTTTTATTTGGCTATGAAACAAGCCAAAGCAAAAGCCCTTTTAACCCCTTTAGTTGAGTTGGTATCATCGGTCGGTTTAACCATAATGATTTGGTTTGGAGGACGAGAAGTCGTATTTGGAAAACTAACTCCCGGAGGTTTGATTGCTTTTTTGGGGTATATTGCCACAGCAGCTGCTCCTCTTTCTCACATTTCCAATGGTATTCAAGCCTTACAACAAAGCTTAGCATCGGCTGAAAGAATTTTTGAAATTCTTGATACTGCTCCCCGAATTCAAGACCTCAGCGAATCGGTATCTATTCATAGTGTTACCCGGGGAATCACATTAAAAGATATCTATTTTTCTTATGGAGGAGAAATAATATTAAAAAATTTTTCCCTCCATATTGCCCAAGGAGAAAAGATTGGGATTGTTGGTCCAAGTGGTGCAGGGAAAACCACCCTCATAAATCTTCTTCTTCGGTTTTATGACCCCGATCAAGGAAGTATTGAAGTTGATGGAATTGATATTCGAAAAATTAAAATAGCATCTCTTCGTCAACAAATAGGCGTGGTTCTTCAAGATTCATTGGTTTTAGGTGGAACAGTTCGAGAGAATATTCTCTATGGAAACTTGAATGCTTCTATGGATGAAGTTATTGAGGCAGCTCAACGAGCACACGCCCACGAGTTTATTATCCATTTAGAAAACAGTTACGACACTGACCTGGGTGATATGGGAAAGAGACTTTCGGGCGGACAAAAACAACGAATAGCTATTGCTCGGGCTCTCTTAAAAAATCCACCTATCCTGGTTTTAGATGAAGCAACTTCCAGCCTTGATCCGGAATCTGAAGATTATATTTTAGACACTATTCACAACCACATTGGAAAGGACAAAATCGTCATTCTGATTGCTCATTCTTTAAGAATGGTTAAAGATTTAGATCGAATTGTTTTGATCAAGGACGGAGAGATACGGGATATTGGAACTCATCAGGAACTTCTTAAAAACAGTCCTTATTATTGCCAAATATTTGGAAGAGATCTTTAAACTACCTCGTTGGTTTGAGCTCGAGACAAATCTTCCCTATAGAGACTGCGGATCTGGATGAGGGAGGGACGGTATTCTTTGCTGGCATAGTCAGGATAGGTGTATTCGAAAGGTCGAAAATCACCTTTTTCCCATCGGATGGTTGCTTCAGCATAGATTCCCTTTCCTATATATACTCGATGTGAGAAGTTTTTGGTAGTAGCTAAGACGATTTTACCTCCATCAAAATAACCAGGATCAAGATTGATTCTTCTGGTTATTTGGGTATCTCCGGTTTGAGACTCAAGCTGATTGGTTAATATTTTACGATTGGCTAAATCCTCTGGATCAAAAAGTTCCTGAAAGACCAGAAAAATTCTTTTTAGCTTCTCACCAATTTCTTGATAGTAATTGGTGTGAGTAAAATCAATAATGGGGCTTTTCCACTGGATGAGACCAAATTCTTTTTCTAACTGAGGAATAATCCTTTCAAGAACTGAGATGTTTTCAAAAAGGACAGCAATAAAAAATTTGACTGGATTTGGTTTTTTGATAGTTCCCATATGGTATTTCCTTTCGATTTTTGCTTAATCATAACATAAATCGAAATAAAAATTTATTGTTGATTCACCATCATCCAAACCTTCTCCTACCAAGGGAAAAGGAGCAATTGGATCAGAGTAATAAGGAGTTTAATGTGCTTCATCTTTTCATCGAATTTTAACTCTCCCTCCCCACTCGGTTATTTTCCCTTGGTAGGAGATAAACAAAATGAGAAAGATAATATTTTCATGACCACCATGTGCGGTTGTATAGTATATGGCTTTAGTTGAAAGAAATATAAGATTTTATAACAATGCTTTTCCTAAGTACTGAATAAAACCGTTTTCATGTTACAATTAAAAAGAAAGATTATGAAAGGGTGATATTTATGGCCATGCGATTTTCTGCGGATGAGGTATTAGAAATGGCTGTTGAGTTAGAAAGAAGAGGAATAGCCTTTTATGAAAACCTCTCTAAAAAAACTTCTGATCAAAAATCAAGAGAAATATTTATTTTTTTAGGTGAAGAAGAAAAAAAGCATTTAGAATATTTTCAAAAAACCAAAGATGACTTAAACACGCAAATTGATTTTGTTCCCGATACTATGGATGAAACCAGTAATTACCTTGGGTCATTGATTGAGAATGGAGTTCTTGGAAAAATACTCCAAGGTCTTGACCTGACTCAAGGTGATAGCAGCATAGAAAAGGCACTTGAAGTTGGCATGGAAGTAGAAAAGGAAAGTGTGAAATTTTATGAAAGTATGGAAATTATGGTCCCAGAATCTAAAAAAGAATGGCTTAAGAAAGTTATCCAAGAGGAGAAAAAACATTACGCTATTTTGCTGGGAATAAAAAAAGAACTTGGGAAATAATATTAATATTGAACCATGAAGGAGATTAAGCCAGTTGAATAATCGGAGGATAATGATTTTTATTGAGAATTTATACCAAGAATTGGAACTCTGGTACCCTTTGCTTCGGCTCAAAGAAGAGGGGGTAGAGACCAAGTTGGTAGGGACAGGATCTTCCGATTTGTATTCCGGAAGAAATGGTTTTCCAGCTAAACCTGAAGTAACCGCTTCCTCAATAACATCTCGAGATTTTGATGGAATAATTATTCCAGGAGGCTTTGCCCCCGACTATCTTCGACGTTATCCGGCAATTATCAATTTAGTAAAAGAAACTTTTCAACAGGGAAAACTTATTGGAGCGCTCTGTCATGGGCCAAGTGTTTTGATTTCCGCAGATATTATTCGAGGAAAAAGGATTACCGGGAATCGAGCAATTCGTGATGATATTGTGAATGCTGGCGGTGAATATGTCGATTTTCATACTGTGGTTGATGGGAACATTCTTACCGCTCAAGGACCCAATGATTTACCAGTTTTTATGAAGGAAGTTATTGGTTTTTTCTCACAAACCAAACCTCGTTTAAAGAGTCCCTTTCCAGAAGGTTTTCTTTATGATGCTCAATTAGAGATAATAAATCTTTCTTCGGTTGTAAAAGGAACAGCTGCAGTTCTTCTTTTTTTTGATTCAATTGCAAGTCCTATTGCTCAGAAGGCTTTAGTTGATTATAATCGCCTATCGGAATCAATTCATCAGCTTGGTGGAATATTTCTTGCCGTAAGTATTGATAGTATTTATGTACAGAAAGAATTTTCCAATAGATTGGAACTGGCTTACCCGCTATATAGCGATGTTAGCGGTGATACCATTCGTGCCTTTGGGGTAAAAGGGAAGAATGACTTAGCGGAATGGGCAGTTTTCATGATCGATAAGAATGGAATTCTTCGTTATTCTGAAAATTGTCCGGGTGGTGATATAGAGAGCCTACCGGGTTTTAAAAGACATTTAGAAACCTTATTTAATTATTAATCAAAATAATAAACAAAAAAGGAGGTACTAATTATGTCTCAACAAATGAAAGCTGCAGTGATGAAAGGAATAAGAAAAGTAGAAATTGAAAATCTTCCCGTTCCTGTACCAAAAGAGGATGAAGTTTTAGTTCGGATTAAAAGCGTTGGAGTTTGTGGTTCAGACATCCATTATTTTATTGAAGGTCGGATTGGGGACTATATTGTTGAGCCTCCCTTTATATTAGGTCATGAGTGTTCTGGTGAAGTTGTTGAAATTGGTGCCGGAGTCAAAGATTTAAAGCCTGGGGATCGAGTGACTATGGAACCAGGTATTCCCTGCGGTAAATGTGAAAATTGTCGTGTCGGCCGTTATAACCTTTGTCCCGATGTAATTTTTTGGGCAACACCTCCCATTGATGGTTCATTTTGCGAATATGTTACTCACCCTGCTTGTTTTACTTACCCAATTGCTGACCAGGTTTCTTTTGAAGAAGCAGCTCTGGTTGAACCCCTCTCGGTCGGTATGTACGCTACCCGAAGAGCAAGAGTTGAACCGGGACAAACCGCATTAGTTTTAGGAAGTGGCACTATCGGCTTGGTGACTATTGAAGCTCTTTTAGCCAGGGGGCTAACAAAAGTAATAGCTGTTGATGTTGTTGATATGAGACTACAAAAAGCAAAAGAATTGGGAGCATTCTATACTATTAATCCCCAAAAAGAAGATGTTGTGAAAACAGTAAAAGACCTCACCGGCAATAAAGGAGTCCATGTGGTTTTTGAAACCGCAGGAAGTGTTGCTACAACTCAAATGACCGTTGAAGTTGCTAAAAGAGGAGGGAAAGTCGTTTTAATAGGTCTTCCTTCCCAAGCAGAATTTAATTTTAATATCATTAAAACCATTGATAAAGAACTGGATGTTCTCGGAATTTTCCGGTATGCAAATGCCTATCCCGGAGGTGTTGATTTGCTTAATTCGGGACGAGTGAATTTAAAATCATTAATTACCCATCGTTTTCCATTGGAAAAAGCTCAGGAAGCATTGCTCTTTGCCCATGAACATAAGGCTGAATCAATTAAAGTAGTGGTCAATTTATAAACAGCTGCTTTTTAAGTTTAGATGATCTTTTTTAAGAATTTATAAAAATATATTAATTAAGGTTAAATGGTCAATGTCACCAAAAACATTATTGCTTCTCAGCAACGGATACGGGGAAGATTCATTTGCCTCAATTTTATTAGAAAAACTGGTTCAATTTACCAAAGTATATAAAATTCCAAGCACTTTTTTGGTTATTCCTCTTATCGGGAAAGGGGCACAATTTTATCAATGCCAGTCGCAATATCCCGATCAAGTGTCAATTATTACTCCCCCTTTTTCATTGCCAAATGGAGGAGTATACTTGGGTTCTGCTTGGCAAAAATCGAAAAGATTCATTGAAGATTGCTTTCGCGGAGTTATACCCAATAGCGGATTTATTTTGCGCGAGTTGAAAAAAATTAAAAACAAAATTGACGCGGTCATTGGTATCGGTGATTTTATTCCACCTTTATTGAACCAGTTATTTTTACAAAAAGAATTATATATGGTGGCTTGTGCCCATACCTGGTTGTTAAAAAGAAGTAATCAACCTTTGGAGCGACTGGGTCGATTGACCCGGCATCTCTTCCGATATGGTTGCCGACAGGTTTATACTCGAGACCGGCTAACGGAGCAATGGTTTCTTCAGCTGGGCATTACTGCAAAATATTTAGGATTTTTGGGACCAGATATTAAAAAAAAGGAAGAGAATAGAAGAAAAATCGTTTTTTTGCCGGGAAGTCGAAAGGATTGGAAGAATAATCTACAGTTTTTTTTCGTAGCTTTTAAAGAGGTGAATCATCAATACCTAAAAGACTATGAGATCCATATAGTTTTTTCACCGGGTGTTGATACTCAAGAAATAAAATTTTTATTGGCATCACTTTTGAAAAATCATCATTTTTTTATATCTTGGAGTCAAGGTGATTATTTTCAGCATCTTTCTCAATCAGCTTTAGTCGTTGGTTTTGCTGGTACAGCTATTGAACAGGCAGCTTTTTTGGGAATTCCCTCTATTGAACCTTGGCAAGAAAATGCCATTCAAGTCAATCGGGATTTTATTGAAAACCGACAAAAACTTCTCCTTCGGGAAGCACTAATTCCAGGAGGAGATACACCATCTCAGTTAGCCCAGGTTCTTAAAAATACTCTTTTGAATCTTCAAGACTATCAAAAAGCAGCCGAAAATTTTAGCCAAAAAGTTTGGGAAGGAAAATCCAATGGTGGAATGACTATTGCTGAAAACATTATGATGTTATTAATCAACCAGTGACAGAGTAATGAATCGGTCACTGGTTGATAGTTTTAATACTATCCCCTGGTTTCTGGTAAGAAACTTTTTAAAAAGCTTTTTTATATGGTAATTTCATCAAGTAAGGATGCCTTTGCTTCTCGCAAAATATGAGAGGCACGTGGGACATCTTCAACTCTCATAACCACGTAGGCTTTTTGGCCCTTGGGAGAAACAAAAGCATAGAGATATTCGATGGAGATATGATTTAGGGTGAGTACTTCAACGATTTGAGAAAGTCCTCCCGGTCGATCATCTACACCAACTACCAATATTTCGGTGAGAGTGGCAGTAAAATTTTCTTTGCGAAGCTGCTCAACCAGTTGCTCTGGTTTTTCAACGATAAACCGGAGTACTCCAAAGTCAGCAGTATCAGCCAGCGATAGGGCGCGGAGATTAACATTCCATTCTTTCAGCTTGGCTAAAACCGCGTGAAGACTTCCTGGCTTATTTTCTAAAAAAACCGATATTTGTTTCATGAGAATCCCTCTTTTTTCCGCAGGTCGATGACCCGCTTTGCTTTACCCTCAGAACGAGTAATGCTTTTGGGCTTAATAAGTTTTATCGAACAGGAAAGATTCAGCTCGGCTTTAATTTTCTCTTCAATTTTATTTCTGAGGTTTTCAAGAACTTTAATTTCATCAGAAAATATTTCTGAAGATACCTCAACCTCAACTTCGACTTTGTCTAAGAAATTTTCCCTACTAATCAGAATTTGATAATAGGGTTCAATTCCATCAAAACTCAGGATGACGCTTTCGATTTGTGAGGGGTAAACATTTACTCCACGGATAATGAGCATGTCATCGGTTCGTGATGTGACCCGTTCCATTCTTGCCATGGTTCGGCCGCATTGACATTCACCATACTTAAGAGAAGAAATATCACCAGTTCGATATCGGATTACCGGTGTTCCTTCTTTGGTTAAAGTGGTGAAAACCAGTTCACCAGTTTCGCCGGGGGGTAAGGGCTTCCCAGTTTGAATATCAACTATTTCAGGTATAAAACAATCTTCAGAAATATGAAGACCTTGATGAAATTCACATTCGAATGCAACTCCCGGGCCAATAACCTCGCTTAATCCATAAATGTCAAAGGCTCGAATGGGAAGTTTTTTTTCAATTTCTATTCTCATCTCTTCAGACCAAGGTTCGGCGCCAAATATTCCCAAGCGAAAGGCAGTTTGCGACCAATCAATTTGGTTTTCTTTGGCTGTTTCTGAAAGATAAAGAGCATAAGAAGGAGTACAACACAAAGCCGAAATCTGGAAATCTTTTAATATTTGAATTTGACGAAGAGTGTTCCCACTGGACATGGGTACGACAGTGGCACCTAATTTTTCTGCTCCGTAATGGACTCCTAACCCTCCGGTAAATAAACCATATCCGAAAGCCACTTGAATAGTGTCCTGTTCGGTTATGCCACATCCACAAAGGGTACGAGCTAATAGTTGAGACCAGATTTCAATATCATTACGGGTGTACCCAACCACCGTTGCTGTTCCGGTGGTACCTGATGAAGAATGGATCCGAACAATATTTTTTAAAGGTTCAGCAATAGCTCCAAACGGGTAAACATTCCTTAAATCCTGTTTAGTCGTGAAAGGAAGGCGTTGAAGGTCATAAAGTGATTGAACATCATTAATATCAATACCGGCTTGATCAATTTTTTGTCGATAATAGGGAAGATTATGATAAGCACGAATTAAAACTTTTTTCAAACGATTTAATTGAATTTTTTCAAGATTATGACGTGGCATTAATTCATAATATTCATCCCAATACGTCGCTATCACCCCCGCATCTTCTTTTATTGTATTCGTTTTTGACGAGTTTGCAATGTTTTTCACGAAATTGGGTTATTTTTTTATAGGATGCGGATGAGAATAGCTCATTTTACTGAAAAGAGTGTTATACTCTGAATAAAATATAATTTATAGAATTACGGGGTGGTTTGAATGCAGGAATTATCTTCGATTTGGTTGAATGGAAAAATTGTTGATTGGAAGGACGCGACAACCCATGTATTAACCCATGCCCTTCATTACGGAACGTCGGTGTTTGAAGGAATCCGTTGCTATAAAACCATTCAAGGATCAGCGGTGTTTCGGCTTGGAGATCATATTCAAAGGTTGTTTGATTCGGCAAGAATTATTAAAATGTGCATCCCTTATAGTCAAAAAGAATTGTACCAAGCAACGCTTGAAACTATCCGAAGGAATCAAGTAGAAGAATGCTATATAAGGCCTTTGGTCTTCCGTGGTTATGGTGAGATGGGGGTTGATCCAACCAGTTGTGAAGTCATTTCAGCAATAGCGGTTTGGCGATGGGGTGCCTATATGGGAGAAAAAGGTTTAAAACATGGAATTCGAGCTAAAATTTCATCCTATACTCGTAATTCAATGAATGCCAGTTCTCCCCGAGCAAAAACCAGCGCCAACTATCTCAATTCAGCATTAGCAAAAACCGAAGCTAAAGAATTGGGTTATGACGAAGCTATCCTTTTGGATATGCACGGATTTGTTTCAGAAGGAAGCGGTGAGAATATTTTCATGGTTAAAAAAGGAGTGTTATATACGCCCCATCCTTATTCAATATTACTAGGGATAACCCGAGATACAGTTATTCGTTTGGCACTCGATTTAGAATATGATGTCAGAGAAACTCACTGTACTCGAGATGACCTTTATCTGGCTGATGAAGCATTTTTTACTGGGACGGCAGCAGAAATTACTCCCATTGTTGAGGTTGACGGAAGACCAATTGGTGATGGAAAGCCAGGACCAGTGACCCGGCAATTACAAGAGATATTTTTTAGAGTGATTCGAGGAGAAGAAGCAGCTTATATCGATTGGCTTGATTATGTTGACAAAAAGAAGGAGTAGGTTGCATGAGTTCATCAGGAAATGATTTTTTTCAAGAATATCGAAATGGTTTGAAAAGATTAAAAGATGTTTCACCAAAAACCTTGGAAGGTTTTAATGGTTTTTACCATCAAGCTATGGCTGATGGAAGTCTCAATATTAAAACCAAAGAGCTAATTGCCTTAGGAATTGGATTGGCTATTCACTGTGAAAATTGTATCTGGTTACACACTCGAGCAGCGATAAAGGCTGGTGCCAGTACTGAAGAAATCTTAGAGGCAGCTCAAGTTGGAGTGGTCATGGGTGGAGGCCCAGCTTTTACTTACTTACCTTTAGTTCAGAAAATCATTGACCAACTGACCGAGCAGTAAATCCTTTTGGTTAACCGGTGGGAATTACTCCCACCGGTTTTTTTAAAGTTCATTTTTCAATTTCTTGATTGATTTTAAATAAGTAGTGGAGAAATTCAGTATCCGGTGTCAGGATCAAAACGTCTTTATTGTTGAAAGTTTTTTCATAGGTTTCTAAGGTTTTTTGAAAGGTATAGAATTCTGGATCCTGTTTGAAGGCTTCGGCATAAATTCGTAAAGCTTTAGCTTCCCCTTGGCCACGAATAATTTTCGATTGCTTTTCCGCTTCGGCAATTATCAGAGTTTTCTCCTTATCGGTTTCCGCCCGTAATTTGATAGCCTCTTCCTGGCCTTCGGAACGGTATTGTTTCGCCTGTCTTTCTCTTTCAGTTTTCATTCTTTGGAAAACTGCTTCTTCATTTTGTTTGGGAAGGTCGGCTCTTTTAATTCCTACATCGATAATTTCTATCCCAAAAGCATTCGCTTTTCGGTTAGAATTGACAGTAACCGTATCCATAACCTGACGACGTTTTATTGAAATTAAATCGAAGAGAGGAATGCGGCCAATTTCAGCTCTTAACTCCGAATAGATAATATCATCTATTCGAACCATTGCACCGGTTTCACTCACCACAGTTTGTAGAAAGCGGAGAGGATCGATAATGCGCCATCGAACATAATTATCTATCACCAGAGTTTTTTTGTCTTCAGTAATGACTTCTTCCGGAGGTGAATCATAATCAAGAATACGTTTATCAAAAACGTAAATAACCTGTAAAGGATAGGGTAGTTTCAGATGAAATCCGCTTTTTTGCACCACTGCAATCGGCTTACCAAACTGGAGAATGACTACTTGTTCGGTTTCGTCAAGAGTAAACCAGGGTTTGGTAATTGAAATAAGAACCAGAATGATGATAATCAAAACCATTTTTTTCCAGAACGACTTATTAATAGACAACGGCTGAACCATCCTTTCCAGTTAAGGGAAGTAACTTTAGAATATCTTGGGAAGCCGTGGAACTATCGATCAGATATTTTTGAACCAGAGGAAGCGCCTTCTGGATGGTTTCGAGATAAAGGCGGGTTCGAGTGACTTCTTTATTCAGGCTATATTCTTGGAGAACTTGGAGGAAACGGGCCGTGTCTCCTTCGGCTTCTTTCACAACTTTTTCTTGCCAAGCTTCAGCTTCTTTGATAATTTGCTCAGCTTGTCCACGAGCGTTGGGAATAACTTCACTGCGGTATCCTTCGGCCTCATTAACAAAACGAACTTTGTCTTCCCGAGCGCTGGCAACATCTTTAAAAGCTGAAACCACTGCTTCTGGAGGTTGAACGTCCTGAAGTTGAGCGGCAATAATCTGAACACCTGCTTCATATCGATCTAAAATGGACTGAATAAGAACTCTGGTTTCTTCTTGGATTTCACTTTTTCCTGAAGTGAGGACCTCATCAATTTGTTTTTTCCCGACAATTTCCCGAAGAGCTGATTCGGCCGCTTTTTTTACGGCAGCATCGACATCTTTCACTCGGAAGAGAAATAGGTAAGGATCGCTAATTCGGTATTGTACTGTATATTGGCAGTCGACAATATTTTCATCTCCGGTTAGCATCAATGATTCTTCAGGAATGAGTTGATATCGGGGAATAGGATCGGTACTGAGGGTTCTAAATCCAATTTCCACACGGCGGACCTCAGTAATTTTCGGTTTAATGATAGTTTCAAAAGGATAGGGAATATGATAATGAATACCTGGAGGAACCTGCCGGACGAATTCACCAAAAAGTTTAACCATCCCAACTTCATCAGGGCCAACTACATAAATCCCAGTAAGCAGGTATATTCCGAGGAAAATGATAATCACTAAATAACCGAGCTTTTTTAATAAACGGATTATTTTGGAATCATAAATGTGAATAATTTTTCCATCAAACTCACTATTTTCCATGTTTATAATACTACACTACGATTTAATCCTGCGCAAGTTATGTGATAAAATAGTCAAGATTGTATTGAAATAAATACATCTTTGGTTCAAACTCGGTTTCTTAGAAGATAAAGAATATTTAAAAAAAGATAAATCATACTTGAATTATGTTGGTTATTCGGGATACTAGAAAAAGTACATCAGTCTTTGGTTCGATCAATCATGAGCGGCATATAATGTTTAAACCTGCTCAAATTATTTTATTGGGATATATAACCGTTATTCTTCTTGGTTCATTGATCCTTATGCTGCCTGCTATGACTGCCCCGGGGAAAGACCTGACTTTTATTGATGCTGTTTTTACCTCAACATCTGCCATCTGTGTGACTGGTTTGACCGTGGTCGATACCGCAACATTTTTTTCCTTTTGGGGTCAAATTGTTATTTTGGTTCTTATTCAATGTGGTGGTTTGGGATACATGACCCTCACGACTCTAATTGCCATTGGTCTCGGTCGACGGATTGAATATCGTGACCGTCTTGCTTTAAAGGAAACTTTTAGCCTGGAAACTCCTGGTGGAGTCGTTCGTTTTACTTTAAATGTTCTAAAATATACTTTTACTATTGAGGGAGCTGGAATTGTTTTATTACTCCTGGGATTTTATGGGAAATATCCCTTTCCCAAAGCTTTTTTTGCGGCAATTTTTCATAGCATTTCGGCTTTTTGTAACGCTGGTTTTTCGGTATTTTCCAATAATCTTGAAGACTATGTTCAATCCCCATTAATCAGCTTAACTATTTGTTCGTTAATTATCTTAGGAGGGATTGGATTTATGGTTCTTAAAGAAATATTCGATAGAAACCGTACTCTTTCACTTCACAGCAAGGTGGCAATCCGAGTGACCATTCTTCTTTTGTTAATTGGAACGGTTTTTATTTTCCTTTTTGAAAAGAACAATCCTGATACCTTAGGAAATTTCACTATCAGTGGGAAAATTCTATCCAGTTTCTTTCAAGCAGTTACACCAAGAACAGCGGGATATAATACCATTAAAATTGGACTCATGCGACCTATCAGTCTTTTCCTGGTTATGTTTTTGATGTTTATTGGAGCATCACCAGGGGGGACAGGAGGCGGTATTAAAACCACGACTTTTGCTTTACTTTTGGGAATCGTAAAAGGGGTTGCCCAAGAGAAAAATCGAGTTGAATATTTTCATCGACGAATACCTTCCGAAATAATCTATAGAGCTACAGCCCAAACCATCCTTCCTTTTTTCTTGGTTTTCATTGTCACTATGATAATCATGTCCTATCAACCAGGGAATCCGATTCATGTCTTATTTGAAGTTATTTCAGCTTTTGGGACGGTTGGATTATCGACCGGGATAACACCAACATTATTTAGTTTGAGCAAGTTTCTTCTTGTGATTATGATGTATTATGGAAAAGTGTGATTATTGGGCTTAGCCATATATCCGGTAAAAAAAGATGAAAA
>MWBQ01000093.1 GCA_002069605.1 Candidatus Atribacteria bacterium ADurb.Bin276 | reverse complement strand
TGGAGGGGTTATTGATGAAGAATCAATCCATAATTATTATTGGAGCGGGATTTGCCGGACTTTCAGCTGGAATCTATGCTCAAATGAATGGATATCAAAGTCAAATTTTTGAAATGCACAATCATCCCGGAGGATTATGTACGGCATGGAAGCGCAAAGAATATACCATTGATGGTTGTGTCCACTGGTTAGTCGGCACTTCACCTCAGAGTGATATGTATCATTATTGGGAAGAAGTCGGCGTCATGCCAGGACGTAAAATTGTCAATCCAGAAGAGTTTATGCGCTATGAGACCAGTGATGGTCGGACCCTCATTCTCTATAATGATGTGGATCGCTTAGAAAAACATTTGCTTGAATTTTCACCACAAGACGCCAAACCAATACAACAATTCATTCAGGGTATTCGGTTATGCATGGAATTCGACCAATCTTCTCCATCTAATTCTTTGTTTACCCTTTTGGGTAAAAAAATTAAATTAGGATGGTTATTTGTAACCAAAGGAAAAGCTTTCCAAGAGTGGATGAAGATAAGCACCTATGAGTTTACCCAAGGTTTTAAAGATCCGATTTTACGAGATGCCTTCCAAGAAATGTGGTTACCTGAATTCTCGATATTTTTCATCCTTTTTACCTTTGGTTTTCTTCACAAGAAAAATGCCGGTTATCCTATTGGCGGTTCGATGCCTATGGCGCAGGCAATGGCTCAGCGTTATCTTGACTTGGGTGGAAAAATCCACTACCAAAGCCGGGTGAATAAAATTTTAGTTGAAAATAACCAAGCGGTTGGAATTGAATTAGAGGATGGAAGCCAACCTGCCGCCGACCGGGTCATTTCTGCTGCTGACGGGTATAGTACCATTTTTAAAATGCTCAATGGAAAATATATTGATGATGAAATCAAAGAGCGTTATGAGAAATGGCCTCGGTTTCCTGCGTTATTGTTTGTCGGCCTGGGAGTAAACCGTTTATTCCCTGATGAACCACAATCAGTTTCCGGTTTGAGCTTTCCACTTCATCAACCTACTGAGATTGGAGATGCTGTACAAAGCCGTTTATCAGTTCATCTATTTAATCAAGATCCAACTTTGGCACCAGCAGGAAAGACCAGTTTAGTCGTCATGATGCCCAGTAATTACCAATATTGGAAAGATTTGTCATCAGATCCTGCTGCCTACCAGGCAAAGAAAGAGCAGGTTGGACAAACTATTGTTCATTTGCTTAACCAGCGCTTTCCCGGTATTTCGCAAGATGTCGAAATGGTTGATGTGGCTACCCCTCTGACCTTTGAAAGGTACACCGGCAACTGGCAAGGATGCTTTGAAGGTTGGCTGATCACCCCCCAAAATGCCAAGGCTGTGCTCAAACCAATGCGCCAGACTCTTCCTGGATTACAGAATTTCTATATGTGCGGTCAATGGATAGAGCCCGGAGGGGGATTGCCCAGCGCAGTAATGTCGGCGAGACGTTTGATTCAGACCATATGCAAAGAAGATAAAGAAAAGTTCCATACCACGGTTAGAGATTCTGAGATATCAAAAGAATGAAATTGAAAACAATGAGTAAAAAAAAGGACTTTTAAAACTTTTCAATTTTTTTAAACGAATGAACAGCCACTTACGTATAATAATGAAAAGATTAATGTCATAAGAGTGTAGAATAGTTGTTCCTAAAATCGGTTTTTTAATTACTTGGTAAAGACAGCCCAAATTTTGGACGATTGGAGGAAGTATGATGAAAAAACTTTTTCTTTTAATAATGGCTCTCTGTATAGTGGTACCATTGGCAGTAACTGGATGTATGCCAACTCCTCCCACCCCAACTCCCACACCAACTCCGGGAATGGAGAAGGATTTTACTCTGTTGGATTTAAATGGTCGTTCCTTTACCCTGAGTGACCACTTAGGAAAACCTATTGTTCTTTGCTTTTTTATGTCCAATTGTCCAGCCTGCAAAAGTGAAGTCCCTCACTTGAATTCAGTTCATCAAAAATACGTTGACAGTGAAGAGCTGATGGTGATCGGGATTGGTATCCGGGCTGGTATTGCTGAATTTGTGCAATCTCAGGGGGTTCAATACCTGGTTCTTCAGGATGATGAAAATGAAACAGTTTCAGATCTTTATGGCGTATGGAGTGTCCCTCATAATGTTTTTATTAACCGTCAGGGGAAAATCACTCGTCAAATTGCTCAATCTCTTTCGGAGAGCGAGCTGGAACAATATATCGATGAAATTTTATAGTAAGTTTGACCGTTTAAATAAAATGAAAAGCCCAGGAGTCTTTTGCTCATTTTTATGATGAGCGCCTGGGCTTTCCTCTTTATAGAATCTCAAAAAGATTGATTACAGTAAGTTTTCTTTACATTAAATCTTGCGAAGTCACCTTGATAATTTCTTCAATATACTTTTTTAAGGCTGGTGGAACTCCAGGAAGGTCAACATTCAAAAATCCTCTGGTTATCAAAGATAGAGCTTCTTCTTTGCTAAGGCCTCGTGAACGTAAGTAATTAATTGCTTCTTCTTCTATAGGTCCAACCGCTGCTTCATGAGATAAACGACTTTTAGGAGCACCGTAAACTTCAAGTTCCGGTACCGAAATAATCTCTGAATCGTGGGAAAAAAGAATCCCTTTACATTCCAAGTGAGCCTGAGCTTCATCGTGATAAGAGACTAGTTTCCCGCGGGCATACACCTTTGATTGATCGGCGGCACAAACTCGAGAAACCGAATTCCCACGGCATCCTCGGCTTTTCATTATTAGGTTGGAGCCAACATCGATAATCGATGACTCTTTCCCAAAAATGATACTTTGGAAATTAGCATTGGCATTTTCTCCCTTTAAAATAGCTTTAGGAAACGTCTGTAGGGAAAGAAGGGGTTTCATAAGCACATAAGTGCTGCTGTAAAAGGAATTATCTTCCATCTCCACTACTGTTCGGGGACGAACATGAAAATTTTCACCCCAATTATGGACCATAGTAAAGGTCAGTTGAGCATTTTTTCCAATATAAAATTCACTGACCCCGATATGCAAACCGTTTTTGTTTCCTTTTACCGATGCGCATCCCGTATTGATGTTGGCTTGAGCTCCCTCTTCGAGGATGATTAAATTGTGAACGCTTTGTACACTGGCTTCTTCTGACATTAACAAACAAGCTTGAAGGGGAACATTAATCTGCTGATGAGCAAAAATTCGGATAAAATACCCTTCGGTTTGGCATAGTTCGGTATAGGCAGTATATTTATCAAAATCAACTGGGATAAGATTCCAGTAATAATTCCTTACTTCAGGATATTTTTCAATTGCCTGGCTAATGCTCATGATTTCCAACTTTCCCTGAAAAGCCTTTTGTATCCTTTCAAAGACAGCTGAACGATCAACTTGAACATAGGTTGCGGCATTTCCGGAATCCAGCAAATCAATGCCTGCATATAAGGCAGCCTCTTTCATTGATCGGGAAATGCTTTCGATACTATCGACCCTTTCATGGGGAGAGCATACCGAAAATTCGCTCAGATCAATATCCGGACCTAATGCCGCTTTTTTGTTATAAGCTGCTTCTGCTCTTTGTTTGATATTTTGAAAATATTCATCATTGGTCATCGTTCACACCTCGCACAGGCTTCATAACCATGGAGTTTAATGTCAGAGAAAATATCTCGGGGATTCCCTTGACAAATTATTCTTCCATTCATTAAAACATGCCCCATTTCAGCATTTAAATAGTCTAAAATAAAACCGGTATGGGTAATAATTAATCCAGATCGTTTTTTAGTTTTAACTAATTGCCGTTCAAAAAGTTCTTGGAGGGCGTTTCCTACCAGAGATATATTATCAAGGTCAACTCCTGATTCGGGCTCGTCGATCATAGAAAAAATCGGACGATGCAAAAGAAGTTGAAAAAGCTCGGCTCGTTTGGCTTCTCCTCCAGAAAATCCTTGACCGATACTTCGGCTTAAAAGAGAACCACAATTTAATTTTTTCGAAACCTCATCAACGGATAGAGAATTTTTATGTTTTTCAATAATTAAGTTCCCGAGAGTTTGAAGTTGGACCCCTGGTATTGTCGGCATTTTTTGGAATGCCATTCCTATCCCCAGCTGGGAACGTTCCTCAACACTCAGAGAAGTTATGTCTTTTCCCTGAAAAATTATCCGCCCATCTAAAATAGTATATCCTGGCATCCCCATGATAGCCATCAATAAAGTTGTTTTTCCAGCTCCATTCGGACCGAGTAAGATATGAATTTCACCTTCACCAATGGTAAGATTCACGTCTTTCAAAATGACCTCGTTACCTACCTCAACTTTTAAATGTTCAATCTGAAGCATAATTTCACCTGCATTCTCCAAAAGTCTCTTTTTTTCATTATATCATGGAACCGGATCCTAACTCTTTTCGAAATCAATCATCTGAAATTCTTAGTTCAAAGACATTAAATTCTCCAAGTGCAAAAGTGCAGATATTTTTGCCATTCTGAATCCAGTTGAGGATAGAGGTAAAATTAGGACCATTACTAATAACCGGTTGGAATTTATGGGTTGAAAAAATTGTAGAAATTCACTTTTATCATAAAAAAGAGCTTCATAAAGATCTATTGAAGTAACTTTATGTTATTGATATTGCTCTCGCAATATGGGAAAATAGAAAAAAGCTTGACTTCTTAGGTTAATTCTAAAGCCGCTTCGTCATAATAAAAGATTGAACTCCAATAAATCTATCCTGAAAATACTATCAAATGAATTCCCCCATTGAGGGGGGATGCAGGGGGGGTGTGCCTTTCATCAGTCATCCTGAGGCTTCGTATTTTGAAGCCGTGAGGATCTCATCTGATGCCGATAGTGTCATCCTGAGGCTTCGTATTCAGAAGCCGTGAGGATCTCATCTTTTTAGGTTTTTTATTCTTCATAAATACTTTAAAGGATGAGATTCTCACGTCGCACAAGACGCTCCTCGCAATGACGAAACAGTAAATAATTCAAATCCCCCTAACCCTCTTTTCTAAAGGGGGAAACGATTCCTGGGTAAGTTTTTTCATCCTCATCTGGCACCACGAAAGTGGCATGATAGTTTATTCTAATAAGGAGGTGATAAGCATATTTCTGCTGAAAATAAAAATAAATTAGGGCTTCATCTTGGTTCCCCGATTTTCCAAAATATTTAAGGAGGTAGAAGAAATGTTTGGTTTTTCTAAATCGAAATGGTGTACCAAAAAGACAGCGTTTTTCCTTACGGTTATGATCATTTTCCTGGTTTTAACCCCTTTGGCTTCAGCGACTAAAATTCAATGGTTGGCCCACCCAGTTCATTTCGCTGTTACCGGTGATGGTGAGTTGCTCAAGCAATTCCAGGAAAAGACTGGAATTGAAGTAGTACCGGTGCTCTACGGAGTAGACGTCATCATGGAGAAAGCCATGATGGAAATGCTATCGGGAAGCAGCACCTTTGATGTTATCTCCTTATCCAACACGACTTGGCGCAACGATTTAGGATCGGATGTCTTCCTTGAACTTGATTCCCGCATTTCTGAAATTGAGGATTATGATGATTACGTACCCGGTCTCATCGAAGCCTTCCGGGCTGCAGACGGAAAATTGGTTGCTTTGCCGATCAGATCCGGCGCAGCTATGCTTCATTATCGAGAAGATCTCTATAATGAATACGGATTAGCAGTGCCAGTAACCATAGATGAATTTGTTAGCAATGCTCAAGCTCTCACCAAGGATACAACTGGAGATGGGGTTGTGGATGTGTATGGATACGCCTTCATGGGAAAAGAGGGATCTCAGCTTATTGATGATTTTGAAAGCTGGCTTTATCCCCATGGCGGTGCTTTTTTTGATGGTGACAAGGTTGTAGTGAATAATGAAGCCGGTGTCGAAGCCGCCGCTTTACTGACCGATCTTCTCAATGTCTATAAGGTGGTTCCCGCCGGAACCCTTTCCTATACCTCCAGTGAAGTCAAAACTGCCATGCAGGAAGGACTGGCTGCAATGACCACCCTGTGGTGGCAATATAATATTGATTGGAACAAACCAGAACTTTCTAAAATCGCTGGTAATGCACGAATGGCTAAACTTCCGCAAAAACCCGATAAAGGATTGGGATATGGGCATATGGGTTGCTGGGCAGTATTTATTGATAAAAACTGCAAAGAAGTCGATGCTGCTTGGGAATTCATTAAGTTTATCTCCAGTGCTGAAGCCCAAAAATACATGGTCGCTCGTGGAAATGGTCCAACTCGTTTGTCAAGCTTCCAGAGTGAGGAATTTATCAATGCAGTAGGACCAGAAGCCGCTCAGATCATTGCCGATGTGTACGCCGTCGGGAAAATGCCTTCTCCCTCTCCAATCTTCCCCGAGGCTCGTGAAACAGTCGCTCGTGAGCTTCATCAAGCATTTACCGGTGCCAAAACCCCCAAACAGGCAATGGATGACGCCGCTAGCGCAATTCAGAAACTCATTCAATAAAATTTTATAACATCATCTCCCACTCGGTACTAACCTATGCCGAGTGGGAGATAAACAATTTCAAAAAGTAGCTTAGATCTGGCTTTGGAGGCTATTGAATGGCTTCAAGAAAATTTAATAAAAGTATTCCTTACTTGCTGATACTCCCAGCTCTCGCTATTATTTTCCCTTTGTTGATTTATCCGGTTTTTTATAATGTCTACCTCAGTTTTTTTTCCTGGAAAGTTCTCCCCCCAGCTTTTAATTTTGTCAAACTGCAAAATTATTTTGATGTGTTTAATAACCCGGTATTTTGGAATTCGGTGAAAATAACTCTTCAATTCACCGGAATTGTAGTTGGAATCCAATTTGTCCTTGGTTTGGGCTTGGCTTACCTTCTTAATGGTCAAAAATTTGCCAAACAAACCACTCGTTCCATTGTACTCATCCCCTATATCAGTGCTCCTGCCATAATCAGCTTAATCTGGCGTCTCCTCTGGGATCCGGACCTGGGCCAAATTAATCAGATTCTCCGTTTTTTCGGTATAAGAGGACCGGGATGGATTGCCGATCCGGCAACCTCGCTTTTTTCGGTCACGGTAACTGAAATTTGGAGGGGGATTCCTTTTGTCATTTTGGTCCTTCTCGCTGGTCTTCAAGCTTTACCCGATGAACCCTATGACGCTGCCAAAGTCGATGGAGCATCGTCAGTACAAATATTTTTTCTCATTACCGTACCGCTTTTAAAAACCATTATTTGGATTGTTCTTCTTTTTCAAACTATTTTCACCTTGCGGGCTTTCGATATCATTTGGGTTTTAACCGGTGGTGGACCGGGTGGTTCAACCCAAACTCTCAGCATCATGATTTATCGAACGATGTTTCGGTTCTGGGATGGTGGAACATCTTCAACTCTTTCAGTGATCATTCTTATCCTCACCCTGCTGATTAGTTTTGTTTTCTTCCGATATTTGTATAAGGAGATGGAAGTATGAGCCGAAAAACAGAAGGCATCATTATTATCCTGGTTGTTCTCTTTATTGCACCGGTCATTCAAATGGTCTTGATGTCTTTCAAACAACCTTTAGACTTGTTTTCAACTTTTTTGTTTTTTAAACCTACCGGTGCCAATTATGTTGATCTGTTCAGCCGGCTCAATCTCACCTACTTTTTTAAAAATAGTATCATTATCGCCTCAGGGACGGCAGTATTATCGGTGATTTTAGGGGCAGTTGCTGCCTATAGTTTCGCCCGATACAATTTTCCGATGCGAAAATTCCTCCTCTTTATGGTCCTTTTTTCTCGGATGCTTCCACCGGTAGCCGGTGTGGTTCCGCTTTTTTTAGTCATGAGGAGATTGGGTTTCACCGATACCTATGGAGGGATCATTCTTTTATATACTGCTTTTCAAACCCCCTTTGTTATCTGGATGATGCGGGGCTTTTTTCTGTCCATTCCGAGAGAACTGGAAGAAGCAGCAGTTATAGATGGATGTTCGCGACTGACTGCTTTTTTACGAATCACTCTTCCTCTCAGTCGGCCAGGTTTAGCTGCGACTTCGATTTTTGCTTTTACTCTTTCTTGGAATGAATTTCTCTTCGCCTTAATATTCACCGGTACCAATACTAAAACTATACCAGTCGCAGTACCAGAGCTGATCGGTGAAATGGGTATATTCTGGGGTCAAATCTGTGCGGCAGGAACTCTGGCGGTTCTGCCAATTTTTATCTTTTCATTTTTAGCTCAAAAACAACTCATCAGTGGTCTTACTTTCGGAGCAGTAAAAGGGTAGACCTTTATGCCGTTTCGCGGCACCAGATGAGGATGAAAAACCGAGGGGGAGTGGTCTATCCTTTTTGCTTTTTTTATTTTTTAATTCATTTTCTAACACTTAAACTAAAATTACGGTTTTTGCAAGGCAAAAATTATAATAACGTAAAGAAGAATGAATAAGGAGGTTTTCATGAACGAACAATATGATCTCATAGTCGTAGGAGGAGGTTTAGCCGGAACCTGTGCTGCTGTTGCCGCTGCACGCTTGGGATGTCGAGTTGCTCTGGTACAAAATCGTCCAGTACTTGGCGGAAATTCCAGCAGCGAAATTCGCGTTCCAGTTGGAGGAGCTTGCGATTTCAACCCTTGGGCAAGAGAAACTGGCCTGCTTGAAGAGTTTTTTTTAGAGGATCGCTTTCAGGATCCTGCACGAATCTGGACCGGTCACGGATCTTCAACCTGGGACTATATCTTATATAAAGCAGCGGCCAATGAAAAAAATCTTGACCTTTATATCGATACACCAGCTCAGAAAGTTCTCATGTCAGAAACCAATCCAAAATTCATTGATTCAATCGTAAGTTACGAAAACGGATCAGAAAAAGAGATCGTTCTCCAAGGTCGTTTGTTTATCGATGCCACCGGAGATGGAGTGATCGCCTACCAGGCGGGAGCGGAATTCCGGATGGGGAGGGAAGCGAGAAGTGAATTTGAGGAGAGTTTAGCACCAGAAAAAGCCGACAGTTATACTCAGGGGAGTAGCTTGCTTTTCCATGCCAAAGATGTCGGTTTCCCGGTACCCTTTACCCCACCAGAGTGGGTCCCCCAACTCACTAGTGATGAAGACCTAGCTTTTCGCACCCATCATGATGTCGAAGCCGGTTATTGGTGGATCGAAATTGGAAATCCTCCCTATAACACTATAACAGATCACGCAAATATCCGTAAGGAACTAATTAAAATGGTCCTGGCGGTTTGGAACCACATTAAAAATCACGGTGACCATCAAGCCGACCACTTGGTTCTCGATTGGATTGGAATGGTCCCTGGGAAACGAGAGTCGAGAAGGATTATGGGTGATTATATTATGAAAGAAAAAGATGTCACTTATGGATCTTTATTTGATGATCGAGTAGCCTACGGGGGATGGTTTGTCGATATTCACACTCCAGGAGGCATTCTTACAAAAGATTTACCTCCTGAACCATCATTTCCAGGAAAATCAGAAGAAATTGGGAAACGGCAAGCTACCGTCTACAGTATTCCATTTCGATCGCTTTATTCCAAAGATATTCCCAACCTGATGATGGCAGGAAGAGATATTAGTGTTACCCATGTTGCTCTGGGAACCACTCGTTTGATGGGAACTTGTTCTACCATTGGTCAGGCAACTGGCGCTGCTGCTTATTTGTGTACCAAATATTCTCTTCAACCCCGGGACCTTTATCCAGAGAAAATTCACGAACTCCAACAGCTCCTTCTAAAACAGGACGGTTTCATCCCTCAAATAAAGAATAGCGATCCGAAAGACTTGGCTCGGGATGCCCGAATCACCGCATCAAGTTCAGCCAAGCTCCAAATAGCCCAAGGAGACTTGGCGACCGAGTATGATCATCCTCGACAGCGGACAATATCAATGACCGGCCTTGAAACCGAAAGAGCCCTGATTTTTCCAATAACTTCAGATCACATTGACTCAATCGATCTCTATATTGAATCTCATCTTCACGAATCAGCTGAAATAGAGGTTACTCTTAAAAAAGCCATGCATATTTGGGATTACGATGGATCGGAGGGAATTCTCACAAAACAAAAAGTGGCTGTGCCTCCCAGTGGTGTTTCCTGGGTGAAAGTTCCCTTCAACCTTTCAGTAGATCCTAAATCTTTTTACATTATCACCGCCCGTTCGCAAACCGGTATCTTTTGGAGATATCATAAAAAACCACCGGTAGGAACGGCAGCCTTATCAAAAGAAAAAAATAAATGGACTTCAACCAAAGGAGCTTATACCATTAGGATTTATCCCGAAGTATTCCCCTATGAAGCTGAAAATATCCTCAGTGGAGTGAGTCGTCCTGAAAACTGGACCAATATTTGGATTTCCGATCCCTCTCAAGGTATGCCACAAACAGTAACACTGGAATTTCCAGTCGAAACCACTTTCAATACGGTTTACCTCACTTTCGACACCAATCTTACCCAAACTCATATGTCAACACCGCCTCTCTATTGTTTTCCGGAGTGTGTCAAAGACTATTCTATATCTTATGATACTCAGGGTACCTGGAAGGAAATCCTCCACTGCCATGACAATTACCAAAGAAGAAGAATCCATCGGTTTTCACCTATCACAACTCAAAAACTCCAAATCGAGATCTACGCTACCCATGGAGACCCTTCAGCGCGGATTTACGAAATTCGGGTGTACAACGAATAAGTTAATTTATTTTATGGAGGCGTTTTCAAAAGTTATCAAAATAATGATTTAAATTGCATAAATTTAATTCGTATAATGCGTGCCCGGCGGAGAAAAATCAGGCACGCATTATTTTTATAAAATTGCCCCTTGTTCTTTTAAAGTTCTCTGTAAAACATCTACCGGAATCTTCCGAAGAGAAGAAGACCCTTCTTGAACAGTTAAAGCGCTTGCTACTCCCGCTGCTTGACCGATTGCCATACAAGGTGCCATCACCCGGAAGGATGCCATGGCTTCATGAGTTGCCGATATGGAGCGGCCAGCAACCAGAATATTTTCCAGCTCCCGAGGTATTAAACAACGGAAGGGAATACCGTATTCACCTTGATCCTCGACATATTGAAAATAGGAATCGATCCGATCCTGCTTGTGAACATCGATAGGATAGCCACACCAGGCGATGGTGTCTTGGTATTTTTTGCCTAATAAGATATCTTCTTTATTTAAAGAATAATCTCCAATTATCCGCCGTGATTCTCGAATCCCTATTTTCACTGGAGTTAAAGAGAGATGAGCATTTTCGAAACCAGGAATATGTTGTTTTAGAAATTTAAAGATTTGATGAGCTTCACGCCGTGCCGATATTTCAGCCAATGAGAGGGCAGCAGGGTCAAGTGAATCAGCGATGATTTTTATGGTGTTGATAAACATTTCTCCTTGATATAGGCACATCAACCAGGCACGATGGTCGGCAATTCCGTCGAAGAGGCCTTCTTTTTCAATTATTTTTTGCCAGGGTTTAAATTGAGTTGTGATATGAAAAATAGGGGCAAAACCGGAATGAGGATCGGGATGAGGATTAACTACAATCTCCTCGTCGGTTAATTGAAAAGCTTTTTGACTGTCGATGCCATCTATTTTAAAAATCATCGTCATTGGTTGACAATTCCCCGAATCATCTCCCAATTCAAAATCCATTCCGGCTTTTGCAATAATATCAGCGTCCCCAGTACAATCGATAATAATTTTCCCCTCTAAATAAAAACGACCACCCTTGCTCTCAAAAAAAACTCCTTTGACCTGGTTATTCCTCAGCAAAGGCTCTACAGCCAAGCAATGGTGAAGAATCTCAACCTTTTGCTCCAAAAGAAGTTCCTGGGCTGCAATTTTCACTTTTTCCGGATCAATAGGGGTAATGGTTTTCATATGTCCCTGTTGGAGCGGAACATGCCCTGGCGTACCTCCCAGTTTTTTTAGGTAATCGACGAACAACTGGGCAAATCCACCAATGATTTGATCGCCTTTCATATTATGGAAAGTCAATATCGGTAGACCAGAAGTCGCCATTCCTCCTAAAAATCCATATTGCTCCAAAAGAACAACCTTTACCCCTAAGAGCGCAGCAGAGTATGCAGCAGCAATACCTGCAGGACCACCACCACAGACAATAACATCATAAGATCCATAAGGTTCAACTTGGGCTTTCATTCTTTTCCGAACCGTAACCATCAGCTCCTTTCTTTAAACTTTGCTTATTATAATCCACTCTGATTCAGAAAATCGCAAAATCATCTATGTCCTTTTTTATTTCTCTTAATTCTCTTTTTATTGGTGGGGAAAGCGTGGGTGATAGGGAAGGTATGATCCGGACACATAGGTAACAGAAAGTTCCAGACACATAGTTAACACTTAATTCAAATCCCCCTAACCCCCTTTTCTAAAGGGGGAAATTGATCGGCGTATAGATATTTTCATCCTCATTTAGTGCCACAACGTGGCATGAGGGTCTATCCTGAAAAACCACGGGCATGATAAATCAAGCCCCCTACAAAAGAATTAAAAAAATGTAGGGGCACAATGTATTGTGCCCATTCTTTAATTAACGTAGCGACATGCCATGGCATGTGGAATCTTGGTTTTCATCCTCATCTGGTTTCACGATGTGATATGAGGGTCTATCTTGAAAAAACAGGAACGAGTGAAAAATGATAAAAAAGATAAAGAATAAATTCAACAATTCCCCTCCTTGGAGGGGTGCCGTTTACGCGGCGGGGAGGGTGCCTTTCGGTTTTTAATGGTTTCCCTGAGAAAATATTAAAGAAATTTTAATAAAAGATGAGATTCTCACGTCGCACAAGACGCTCCTCAGAACGTCGCACAAGACGCTCCTCAGAACGTCGCACAAGACGCTCCTCAGAATGACGGAGTGGGGAATGGGATTCTCACGTTGCTTTGCTCCTCGC
>MWBQ01000092.1 GCA_002069605.1 Candidatus Atribacteria bacterium ADurb.Bin276 | reverse complement strand
TGAAGATAAATGTACTGTGTCCTCCACTTTCACATTATTCTTGATGAAAAAAGGATTTGTGACACAGTCTGAATGACGGATTTAGATAACTTTTTTCATCATTCTCGAGAAATTTTTAACCTTAAAAACAACGATTTATTCTTCCAAAAACAAAAAACCTCGTCCCATAGACGAGGTTTTCTCGAACAGAACTACAGGGGTGAACCAATAGGTACACGGTGCCACCCTGTTCTACTCATTTTCCTAACGGTTTGACCGGATTTCCCTACTTAGACTTAAAAAGCCTTTTCTTCAGGATCAGCTCACGGGCTCTCGTTCTATCGGAAATAATTGGAAGCCTTTCACCATAAAACTTCCTCGCTATAATTTTTCCAATGAACTTCCCGATCATTGCTGTTTTCATATTCTTTTTTAAGGTTCAATTATTATGACAAAATTCAAAGGAAATTTCAACTCAAATATCCAAGATCGAGTAAGGTTTTTTTCAACTTGTCTTCTTTTTCTTTCTCCATCTGGCTAAGAGGAAGCCGAACTTTTCCAACTGACCAGCCCATTAGATTCAGTGCGGCTTTAATTGGTATCGGATTGGTTGAAATAAATATTATTTTAAAAAGAGAATATAAACGAAGATGCAAGTGAAGTGCTTCTTCAACTTTTCCTTGTTTATAAAGAACAATCATATTCTTAATTTCACGGGCTGCCACATGAGAGGCTACGCTGACAACTCCTTTACCTCCCAAAGCTAATACCACTAAGGTCATATTATCATCGCCACTATAAATCGCAAAATTTTTCGGAAGCAGAGTTCGCAAAACTGACAACTGATCAGCGCTCCCAGCTGCTTCTTTCAGGGCACAAATATTTGGGATCTCAGAGAGTCGAGCGATTGTTTCGGGTTCTATATTAATTCCGGTTCGAGAAGGTATATTGTAAAGCATAACCGGAATGGAAATTCCTTCGGCAATAGCTCGGAAGTGTTGATAAAGACCTTCTTGTGGCGGTTTGTTATAGTAAGGAGCAACAGCTAAAATTCCATGAACCCCGATTTTTTCCGCTTCTTGGGACAAAAACACTGATTCGTGGGTATCATAGCTACAAGTTCCGGCAATAATTTTGGCCCGATCTCCCACTTCTTCTAAGGCAATCTCAAAAAGTTTTAACTTTTCATCCTTGGTTAATGTTGGTGCTTCTCCAGTGGTTCCGGAAACCACAATTCCATCTGATCCCTCTTTTACTAAATAATTTAACAATTTTCGAAATTGATCATAATTCACCGCAAGACTTGAATCAAACGGAGTCACCACTGCAGTTAACATTTGACCAAAATCACATTCCATGATGAACCTCCTCAAGAAATTTTCTCATAAGCGATTCTACCAATGTCTTTTTTTCTTTCAATTTCACTGATATATTCAACAAATATCTTCCAGTTGAAATTTTCGATGGAGAACCTGAATCGCTTTTTCCATATCGGTAGCGTGAACCAGACAAGAAATTGTCACATGGGAATCACTGGTTTGGAGGATTTCAATTTTGGAACTTCTCAGGGCTTCAACCATGTCGGCCACGACTCCGGGACGATCCGCCATCCCCGAACCAACCAAGGATATTTTTGCGCAGGGATATATGAGGGTAAGCTCAAAACCCTCCTTTTCCAATATTTCTTTTACCCTTAAGGCTTTTCCTTCTTCAACGACAAAGGCCACGATATCGGGAAAGAGATTGATGAGGTCGATACTAATTCCCTTATTGGCTAAGAGTTGAAACATCAATAAATTATCCTCTTTTTTTCCATTAAGCTTTACTCGAAATTGAGCCAATCCTTTTCGGAAAGCTATACTGTAAACTGTTCTATCCTGCGAAAACAATCGCAAACCCTCTTTTGACATCGAGCGAATATCGCAGATTAAAGTTCCTTTCCCTTCATCATTTAAACTCCGAACCCGCAGTGGAACCCGATATTCCCGGGCAATATTCATGGCCTTATCGTGGATTACTTTCGCTCCCTGTTGAATGATTTCAGCAGCTTCAGTATAAGTCAGTCCCTCTAAGATATGGGCTTCGGGAACAATGCGAGGATCAGCGGTCATTACTCCAATAACATCGGTAAAAATATCAACATATTCCGCTTCTAAAGCTACTCCCAAAATTACTGCTGAGGTATCGCTTCCTCCTCGACCTAAAGTCGTGATTTCTCCATCTTCAGATGCCCCCTGAAATCCCGCTACCACTGCAATATACCCTTTTTCTAAGTAACTCAATATTTTTTTGGTTTCGACACGTTTGATGGTAGCATCACCAAAACGATCATCAGTTATAATTCCAGCTTGCCACCCGGTAACTGCAACTGCTTTTAAACCCAATTTTCTGAGAGCTTGGGTCATAATCACCGTCGAAATAATTTCTCCGGTCGACATTAAGATATCTAAATTTCTTGAATCTAAATGTTCATATTCAGTCTTGGCTATAGAAATCAGAGTATCAGTAGCGTAAGGTGCCCCAGCTCGCCCCATCGCTGAGACCACAGCCACTGGCGAATAACCTTCTTCATAAGCTTCTTTTAGCTTTAATGCAGCCTTTTCCCGCAACTCAGGGGTGTGAACCGATGTTCCGCCAAATTTTTGGACAATAATTTTCATTTCAGTTTGCCCCTTATTCATAACTCATTTTGAATTTTTTCCATTGCTTTTGTTAAAATTTCTTCCGGGCTAGTTAAGGAAATTCGAATATATCCTTCTCCATATTGACCAAAACCGGTCCCTGGAGTTACCACCACACCGGTTCTTTCTAAAAGATGTTCAGCAAAACTCATTGACGTATATCCTACCGGAACCGGTACCCATACATAAAAACTGGCTCGGGGTTTCTCGACTTCAAATCCACAAGCTTGTAAAGATTCAACTACCAGATTACGACGGCGGGTATAAATTGGGAGAATCCAATCCAGTACTTCCTGAGTTCTTCCCAAAGCTTCCACACCCGACCACTGTATAGCGTTAAAAATTCCCGAATCTATATTGGTTTTCACCCGACCCAAAGCCTCGATTAACTTTTCATTGCCAACTGCAAAACCAACTCTCCAACCAGTCATATTAAAGGTTTTAGAAAGAGAATGGAATTCAACAGCTACTTCACGAGCACCATCAACTTCGAAAATTGAGGGAGCATTATACCCATCATAGCTTACTTCAGAATAGGCCAAGTCGTGGGCAATAACAAAATCGTAGGTACGAGCTAGATCAACTACTTCCCGAAAAAATTTATGATCTACAGTAGCCCCGGTTGGATTATTGGGATAATTGATGTAAATCAATTTGGTTCGTTTTAAAACACTTTCAGGAAAAGAAGTAAAATCGGGAAGAAATTGATTCTTTTTAAGCAGGGGAAGTTCAAGGGGAATCCCACCGGCCAACATCGTACTGATTTTATAAACCGGATAGCCAGGATCACTCGCCAGAACGATATCACCAGGATCAACAATACACCATGCAAAGTGAGCAATCCCTTCCTTTGAACCGATTAACGAAACAACTTCCCGATCGGGATTTAAAGTAACCCCAAAGCGTTTTGTATACCAGCTCGCCGCAGCCTTCCGAAAGGCAGATAAACCACGATAAGAAGGATAACGATGATTTTCGGCTTTTTTGGCTTCTAAACATAAGCGATCTATAATAAATTCGGGAGTAGGAAGATCGGGGTCACCAATTCCCAAGTCGATCACTTCTTTCCCCTGAATTCGCATGTTTTCCACCTTTTTTTCAATTTCGGCAAAGAGATAAGGTGGTAAATTTTTTACTCGCGATGCAACATCCATGACTCATATACCTCCTCTGACAATTCTGCGTTAAATACTTCCTGAGCTGGACCTTCCATATAAACATGCTGATTCTCTGTTGACCACTCGATAGTTAAACTCCCACCAGGCAACTTGATTTCAGCTTTAGGGCTTAATTTTTGATTGAGGACTCCAGCTACCAACACTGCACATGCTCCGGTACCGCAGGCCAAAGTCGGTCCTGCTCCTCGTTCCCAAACTTTTACTTCGGCTTGATTGGAAGACAAACAACGAACAAATTCTACATTGGTTTTGCGAGGAAAGAGGGGATGTTTCTCAATTGTTTCCCCGTAGGTTTGCCATTGATCAGGAATTTCGAAAATCACTGCATGAGGATTTCCCATTGACACGGCGGTAAAATAAAAGGTATTCCCTAAGACTTCAATTGGTTCTTGGATGATTCTCTCCTTCTTAAGGTCTACCGGGATTTTCTCACTTTCAAGATAAGGCTGACCCATATCAACTCGAATTGACTTTACTCGCTCGTCTTCTAAGGTTATTTCGGGAACTATGATTCCTGCTTCAGTTTCAACCGTAAAAATCGGATCGGGAATTATTCCTCTTTCATATACATATTTGGCTAGACAGCGAATTCCATTGCCGCACATTTCTGCCTCACTCCCGTCAGAATTAAATATTCTCATTCGGATATCAGCTTTTTGCGAGGGCAGAATGAGTATCACTCCATCTCCTCCAACTCCGAAGTGACGGTCACAAGCAGCAATAGTAAAATCCTTGATTGAAGCTATTTTTTGGGCTTCATGGTCTTCGATAATTATAAAATCGTTCCCCAACCCGTGCATTTTAACACAATGCATAGCAACCTCCTTCTTCAAATTCCGACTCCTAAAATCCTATTATATCTATCCTTAAAATACCGGAACGTTTTTAAGGTAATTCTTTTAGAGATACTAACCAGAATCTCATTCCGGGCTTTCACCCTCATCCTCACCTTCTCCCATCAAGGGAGAAGGAACTATGAATTCTTTTGTTCTTTTCCCTCGCTCCTCGG
>MWBQ01000091.1 GCA_002069605.1 Candidatus Atribacteria bacterium ADurb.Bin276 | reverse complement strand
GAATACGCACATTTCTTTTAAGCGATCAAATACCGCATTGCCAACATAGCTTTCCAAATCGCTCAATTTCAAATTTGTTGTAATCACCGTTGGCCGCAGTTCCCGATACCTTCCGTCTAATATCACGTAAATCCGCTCTTCGACCTTTTCGCTCCACTTGCCTTTCCCCAAATCATCAATAACCGTCAAGTCGGATTCCACTAATCCGCTCATGATTTCTGTCTCGTTTTCCCCGGAATCATGGTAGGTTGCGTTCAAGCGATACTGTAATTCCGCCGCTGGCTGGAAGATTGCCGAATAACCCTGCCTTACAACTTCCCGAACGATAGCAACGGCTAAATGGGTTTTGCCGTTCCCCGACCCACCATAGAATAGGATTCCTTCTCCGGTTTCCTGTTTTTGCTTGAAATTTTTGGCAAAATCCAAGGCGATATTGAATGCCTTTTCCACTCCCACCCTTTTCTGGAAGTTTTTAAAACTACAATTGATAAATCGCTTTCCAATATTGGCACAAGAAAACAACTTTTGAATTTTTTCCCTCTTTTCAGTCTCTACTTCGGCATCAATTTTCTTGACCTCTTCTTCCCGATCGCAATTACACCGGTAAAAGATTGCACGGCCTTCATAAATTTCATGGTAGTTCTTGATCTCCTGATGGCACTTTGAACACACCAAGTTTTTCAAGCTTTCGGTCGGAAGCTCGGATAAGGTCTCGGTATTCCGGTTCGTCATAATCTTCTGCCGTAAGAGGTCTTCGATCGGGTTTTTGATGGGTTCTGGATCGGTCATTGTCGGCACCTCCTTTCATGGTTTTTTCCTTTAACCACTTATCAACTTGAGTATCATTCCTAAAGAGAAATTCTGGCGTAGCGTAAACCTTCCCTTTATCGTTCTCACCGCAGTGAAATGGAGAAGCTCGAATGTTTAAAATAGCTTTTTTAAGATCATCTATGTTGAAGTTTTTCAACCTGGATCGAATGTGTTTATATCTTTCTTTGGTTAATTTAAGAGGAGAACTCCAACACTCAGAAAATTGCTGGTTATAAAAATCCATTATTTCTTGAATTTCTTTTTTGTGATTAGATGAAGAAGTATCTTGAGAAGAAATTGATTCGGCTTCAGCCGATAAATTTTCACATATATCTTTTTTCTCTTCTATTCTATTCTCTTCTATTCTATTCTCTTCTATTCTATTCTCTTCTTTTATAGCTATGTTGGAATTGCTACATGGGTATGTAGGAGTTGCTACATAGTTATTTGAGGATTCATAAACATACATTCCATACCTTGAACTTCCCTCTCTTGGTTTCCAACATATCCATATAGGAAGTGGTATCTCTGGCGGAGCTGGTGTTCTGAGTGATTGATGTTTTGGAAAATTTTTGATATATAAATATTTCTTCCCTTCTACTTCATAAACAATTAGCTTTCCCATCTTGATAATTTTTTCAGTCCATTCAACTAATGCTTCTGGGTTTATATCGTTATCGGCTGGATAAAGAATTATTTTGAATGAACGTGGATCATATTCCAAACAACCTGAGTCCTCAGCTAATTGAGTAAGCCCAATAAAAAACATCCGCTGGTCTCGATTGAGTTCATATATTAAATCAGGGTCGCTCCAGAAGCTGCCTTTTATTTGACGGTTATGGAGTCGCATAAACTACGCCCACCTCACCAAAAACCAACATCCCGAATCCCAAACCAGCCATTCTTTTAAACTTTTAACGTCAGCCTCCCAAATTGAGCATAGCTTGGCTTTTTTCCGATACTCTCGAACCTCTTGCATCGATAGTCTCTTAATTATTACCTCGGCAAAATCAGGGAGCATAAACAGTGGAAAATCGTGGAATACTACCATCTTTTTTCTTCCCTCCATTCTTTATTTTGTTGAGAAAAAGCCATGTTTTTATAACACTCAACGCAGAAAGTTCTATCCCTAAAACTGATCATTATCCTTTCCCTTTTTCCACAGATACAACAGGTCTTTTTCCTAATAAGGTCTTTTAAATATTTCCAGATAAACATTCTTTCCTCCTTTTTCAAGGGGCAGTAGAACCGGAGAGCCTACCACCCCTTTGTCCGTCTTCCGAGTTATCTTTTTACTGCCTTTCTTGTCGTTTTCTTTTATTACCAATTTCTTTTACTAACTTTCGACCTTTTTATTTTTTTTAAAGACGCTAACGAATATTGGTACTGCTCCTCCTTTCTTCTACAATTTTTACAAAGAAACTGATCGCTCCCAACAAGCGAACCACACAATAAACACCGATACCTATTTCTTTTGAGTTTTTCTCTGAAACTTTTCACCCTTTCCCCACTCCCTCTTCATTTTCTGGTAAGGAGATAATTTTCTCCCACCTTCATTCCAAAAATCCGATCCTTCACAAAATCGGCATTCAAAACTCCCGGTTACACATCCAGCCTGAATTTCTTTTTTAACCCGAGCTCCCCATTTCAATGGCATTCCTCCTTTCTTCCTCCCCAGGCCGAACGGCCCGAAGGCCGCCCAGCTTACTCAGGGAGGGGGATTAAAACTTACGCTACAAACACCATTTTTCCTGATAGCTCCATAATTTCTCTCTTAAATCTCTTTTCATCGCTGTTCCCATCGCTTAAATGTAATAACCAGATTTCTCGAACCTTACTT
>MWBQ01000090.1 GCA_002069605.1 Candidatus Atribacteria bacterium ADurb.Bin276 | reverse complement strand
CCTCAATCAGAGCGTTTGGAGCTGGAGTTGTAAAAACCATCGGCTCAAAACGCTCTGATTGAGGAAAGATTAACAGCCAAAAGGAACTTAAAGAATCTTTGGCTTTAATCTTTCCTCAATCAGAGCGTTTTGAGCCGATGGTTTTTACAACTCCAGCTCCGGAAAATTCCAAGGAAACCAGCGATGCTATTATCCTTGAACTCTATCGGGCTGTTAAAGGAAATGATGGTATTGGATATATTTTTAAAGTTGAGACGAAAGGTTACGGAGGTCAGATCATTTTATTAATTGCAATCTCAACCCTTGACCAAAAAATGGTTGGGATGAAAATTCTTGAACACCAGGAAACAGCAGGTTTGGGTTCAGAAATAACCAGCCCACATTTTCTTGACCAATTTCAGGAAAAATCGTTAAAAGATCCTTTTATAATCAATCAGGACATCCAAGGTTTATCCGGAGCAACTATCTCTTCGAAAGCAGTCATCAGGGCTTGCCAGGCTGTTCTTAATTCCCTGGGAGAGGAGATGAATCAATGAAACAATTTTGGTACTATTTCAAAAACGGGATTATTAACGAAAATCCAGTTTTACGACTCATGGTCGGAATTTGTTCGGTTTTGGCTGTTTCAGTTAAGGTGGAAAACTGTCTGGCTATGGGAGCGGCAGTTATTTTTGTTACAGTATGCTCAAGTGCTGTCATTTCCAGTATGAGAAAAATTGTTCCTGATGAAGTCCGAATACCAATTTTTATTGTAGTTATTTCGACATTTACCACCATTGTCGATTTGGTTATGAAAGCCTACTTACCTCCTTTATCTAAAGCAATGGGAATATTTATCCCATTAATTGTGGTGAATTGCATTATTATGGCTCGAGCTGAGGCATTTGCGTCAAGAAAGCCAGTAATGCTATCCATTGCTGATGCTTTAGGAATGGGAGTGGGATATACCTTGGTTATTACTGCTATTGGTGTCGTTCGAGAATTATTTGGATATGGGTCTATACTTTCTTTCCAGGTATTTCCTAGTAATTATAACGGTATGATGTTTATGGTTTTCCCACCGGGAGCTTTTCTTTTAATTGGTCTCTATATAGGGATACTAAATCATCTATCAAGGAGGGGCAAATGAGCATTGGTTTAGTTGATCTACTTAAAATCGTAATCAGTGCGACGTTTATAGAGAATATTATTTTAGCTCGTTATATCGGATGTTGTCCCTATATAGGCATGTCAACTGATATTGCTAATTCTATTGGTATGGGAATGGCAGTTGCTTTTGTTATGGTTCTTTCATCAGTGGTGACTTGGGCCCTTTGGAATTATATTTTTGTTCCTTTAGGTTTAGAGTATTTACGAATCATGGTTTTTATTTTGGTGATAGCCGTATTGGTCCAATTAGTTGAGGCATTACTGAAAAAAAACGTACCCAACCTCTATCGTGCTATGGGAATTTATCTCCCTTTGATTACCACCAACTGTGCAATATTAGCTGTGACCTTCCTAGGAGTTGATTATCATTATTCCCTTCTTCAGGTAGTGGTTTATAGTATCAGCGTAGCCCTTGGTTTTACCATAGCTATGGTTTTACTCGCTGGTATAAGAGTGAAATTACGGTATGCAAAAGTACCGAGTTTTTATCGTGGATATCCAATGGCGTTTATTGTTACCGCTCTCCTTGCCATTGCCTTTATTGGATTTAAGGGTTTGATAAAGTAGAGGAGGATGTTGAAATGTCGATTCTTTTGCCGACGGTTTTGATCGGAATTTTGGGGGTAGCTTTTGGATATATGCTGGCTTGGTTCGCCCAAAAATTTGCTGTACATACCAACCCTTTAATAAAAAAGATCGAAGAGATTTTACCTGGTGCCAATTGTGGTGCCTGTGGATATCCTGGTTGTTCTGGATTAGCAGAAAAAATTGTCAACGAAGACGCTCCGGTGAATGCCTGTCCGGTTGGTGGCGTAAAAGTGTGGACTGAAATCGCTAAGCTTACCGGAAAAACCACTGGAAAGTTAGAAACCAAAAAGGCAATGTTGGTCTGTCAAGGTGGGAAAGGAACTGTTCAAGAGTTAGGTACTTACTTTGGAATTGATGATTGTCGAGCAGCAGCGGTTTTAGGTGTATCTCATATAGGTTGTATTAATGGTTGCTTGGGATTGGGCACTTGTGAGAAAATTTGTCCGTTTGATGCTATTCATATTAATCCTGAAACCAGTCTTCCAGTTATTGATTGGGCAGAATGTACTGGTTGTGGAAAATGCGTTGAGGAGTGTCCGCGCAAAGTATTGGCCTTAGTCCCAGGGAGAGAACAAGTGCAATTAGCTTGTTCATCTCCAGCCAGTGGGAAGGAAGTTCGCCGGATTTGTAGCAAGGGGTGTATTAAATGTCAGCTCTGTGTGAAAGCCTGTCCGGTTCAAGCCATTCATTTCCAGGATGGAGTGATCAAAATTGATCAGGAAAAGTGCACGTTATGTGGTTTATGTAAAGAAAAATGTCCAACCCGTTGCATTCTTTGTCTCCTGACCAAAGATCGAAAGGATGCAGAAAAGACTCTAGCCCCGGTATCGGAATCATAAAAATCTGGTTAAATTTTTCATTTTCAGAAAAAACTGGAGGAGAAAATGGCCCATTTGTTAGGAATTGATATTGGAACAACCAATACCAAGATCATAATTTTTTCAGAAAATGGAGATATTATTGAAGAAAGGGCATTTCCCACCCCGTTTATAAGTGATGAATATGGTGGATGTTACCAACCTCAGGAAGTTTTGAACGCTTTATTGGAAAACTTAAAAGGCTTTTCTTCTGATGCTAAAAAAGAAGTCGTTGCTCTGAGCATATCAAGCTTTGCTGAAGTGATGGTTGGTTTGGATCAGTCCCTTCAGCCGATTACCAAGAGTCCGGCCTGGTTTGACACCCGAACTGATTTCATTTTCCAAGAAATGAAGGGCATCATCAACAATGAGAAGATCTATCGATTAACTGGTTTGTCGCCTCAATCAAAATACTCTTTTTATAAGCTCGTATGGCATCGAGAAGTTGAGCCAAAAGTTTTCCAATCAGTTCGATGTTGGACTTCGATGTCAGGATATATTTTAGCTGCTCTTTCTGGAGTGCTATCTTTTGATTATTCTTTGGCTTCACGAACCATGTTTTTTGATCAGAATAACCGACAATGGTCTCAAGAATTACTGGATATCATTGGAGTACCTCTTGAAAAAATGTCCCAACTCACTCCATCGGGGATAGTTTTAGGTACAATCCAAAAAGATATCGCCCGTTTTACCGGATTACCGGAGAACCTTCAAGTGGTTACCGGTGGGCATGACCACTTGTGTGCAGCAGTCGCAGTGGGAGTATTTAAACAGGGCCAGGTTCTTATTTCAACCGGTACCACTGAAAATCTCACTATGGCATTAGATGCCATCCCTCATATAGATTTTTCTCAGCTTAAACGCTCTTTTAGCTGGGGACATCATGCCATACCAGAACGCTATTATGGAATGAGTGGAATTTACAGCGGAGGATATTCTTTGGAGTGGTTTTTAAAGCTGATTAACGAAAAGTACCAATATTTAAAAGAAATGCCTCAAGATATTCCGAAAGAGATTAGCCTTTTTTTCCCATACCTATTGGGGGCTGATTATGACGGTGCACGCGGCGCTTTTATAAATTTGGAAGGGAAGATGGAAAAAGCTGACCTGACGAAATCCTTGATTATCAGTCTGGGCTTTGAATATAAAGACTTATGGGATATTATGGCGCAAAATTTAAATATTCGTGTTGAACGAGTGACCAATGTTGGAGGAGGTACTCAAAACGATTTTTGGATGAAGGTCAAGGCAGCAGTGTTAAATGAAAAAATTTTAGTTCCCCAGGATAAAGAAGGAAGCTGTAAAGGGGCAGCAATTTTGGCTGGAATTGCATCGGGATTGTATAAAGAACCGGAAGATGCCTATCGGAAAACCTTTCATTTAGCAAAAATCTATGAACCGGATCCCGACTTAAGGGAGAGTCTTCTTCCCTGGTATCGGTTATATTTAGAGTTACGGGATGACATTCGACACCTGAATGAGAAAATTAAAATAATCCAAACCGGGAGGAGAAAATAAAAAATATGAAAAGTACCTCTCAATCAATGATTCGATGGGTGAGCCGAACGGCAGTCCTTTTTGCTCTCACGTTAGTTATCCAATTGCTTGGTTTACCGCAATTTATAACTGGGCCACTGGTCAATGCCTTTTTACTGCTAGCAACTATGGTGGTTGGAGTTTCAAGTGGAATGGTTATTGGTTTATTTACACCTTGGGTAGCTTTTTCTCGGGGTATTTTACCCGCTCCCATGGGACCGATGATCCCTTTCATTATGTTAGGGAATGTAACAATAGTGATTGTCTTTTTCTTGATTACCACAAGAAGAGAAAATAATATTGGTTTCCTGGGATTGGGCATTGTTATTGGGTCTATTGCTAAGTATTTAGTGCTTTCTCAATCAGTGGCTTTTTTAGTAAGCGTCCCTCCTCCAGTTGCAAAAATGATGCAATTTCCTCAACTGATTACTGCTTTAGTAGGAGGAGTAATTGCTATTGTTATTAAACAAGCTTTAGGTCGAACCAATTTTTTTAAGAATCAGTCGTAAATTTTAATCTGAACGATACTTTATCTATGATGATATTTCCTCTCATAGGAAGAAAAAATAATCAAAGCCGAAAAAACCAGCAGAGAAAAACTTAAAAAAGAAAGCGGGTAGTTGTTGCTGCTTACAGCAAGAATGAAAGAAAAGGTAATGGGTCCGATGGTTCCTCCTAAGTTGAAAGCGGTTTCCATCCACCCTAAGGCTTCGGTTCTCTGGGAATAGGGAGCTATTTCCCCCAGCAGGAGAGTGGTGGCAATATAGAAAAATACCCAACTGATACTTAGAACCGATTGAGGGACGAAGACCGATATCCCGCGATAGAGAAAGGGAGCAACGATAAAAGGAATAATAGTTAATGCATATCCAAACAGAATTAATGATGGGATATTTTTCATTTTCCGAGAACAGGTTTTCCCCACTATCGGAAAAAACATCAGTTGAATTAAGTTAGATGCCCCTAAAACCATACCTATAAAAGCTGCCGAAAGACCTTTTTCCTTCCAAAACAGTGGAATAAAAAAAGAAAGCCCATTTACAGCTGTAGATCGAAGGAAAATTGGGAGATAAAAAAGAAAGTTTTTCCATCTTAATATCCACTTCCCATCGATTTTTAAACCTTCTTCTTGGCTCCTTAATCCATCAACTTTCTTTAAAAGAAGAATTGGATAAATAATAGCTAAAGAAACGATACCTGCTAGGTAAAAATTCCAGGTAGGATCGAAATCGCTGAGATAACCAGAAATGAGCATAGCAATGGAATAGCTGACTCCACGTATGATATTAATCCAACTCAGTTCACGATTTTTGGCTTCGATATTTCGCTTTTTGATTATGATTTCATTCACAATTGGTGTTTGAGCCACCCAAAACCAACCAAAACCAAACCTCACCATCAATAAAGGAAAAAATCCAGAAATAAAAGGAGTGATAAGACAAAAAACACCTTGACCAATCATACTGATGAGAATGGTAATTTTCCTTTTTCCGGTTCGATCAACAAACTTACCCCAGATTGGTCCACCAATTAGGGCACCTAAGGTTAAAGCTGAAATGACAATTCCAGTTTCGGTAACATTAAGACCAATTTTTTTGGCAAAAAGAGCAAAAAGAATTGAAGTTGATATGTAGGTAAAATTGGCAACAAAGGCAACCAACATTAAAATTAAAAATTGAGTGGAAAAATACCGAAATAGAAAAAACCTTTTTTTCATGATTCTTTTGGTGCTCTCCCAAAGTAACGAGAGAATATCAGTAAACATCCTGCTGTGATAAGAGAGAAAATTCCGATACTATTGAGGACAAAACCAACCTGATTTCCAAAGAAAGACGAATAGCCCAAATGAAGTAAATATCCAGTTGCCCAAGCTACTCCCATTGATACCGATGCAGCGAAAGCCGGATGTCCAGGGAGCATTTTTTGGGCTTCAATGACATTTGAACTCATGGAGAAAAACATGAATGAATCAGAAAGAACATAGAAGAGTATAAATAAGGCGAGAGATTCGATCTGAACAAAAATGTTTAAAAAGAGTCCCATTCCAGCAAAAGATACCACATTGACTAGCCAATTGTTGAATCGAATCCGAAATCGAGAACCAAGGATATTGAAAAGCAGGCCTGAAACCAAGCCAAGAGAGAGAAGGGATCCACCAATAATAAGACTATACCCCCGAAGGTTGCTATACATTGGTGAATAGGTGTGGAGAGAAGACATATAGAAAGTTCTTAAACCAACCATGATCCAAATTGGGATGAGAATTGGAAATGACTTCCAAGAAAAATTTGGATGTTTGGTGATAGGTGTGAAATTCCTTTTTACCTTCAAAAGAATCGGTTGAAGAATAATAAAAATTAAAAGATTAAAAAAGATAATTTTATTGAGCCCAACGCTTCCAACCCACCAGGTAATAAAAATTGGACCTAAAGCCCCTCCGATAATGCCTCCCGACACAAAAGAGGTAACCGTTTTGGAGCTTTGATTGCGATTGGCCAAAGCTGTACCAAAAGGATGGTAGGCAGCATTGGCCAAAAAAACCGTAAAAAATACCAGGTACAATCCAACAATGTTCATTTTTAGAGAAAATAGTGAAGTAGGAAGTACTACAAAAGCAACAATTCCATAAAGCAAGAACCATTGTTTTTTTATCCTTGGTAAAACCATAGCAAAAAGGATTTGGCTTAAGGCCGTCATCAACATTATTGATGCAATGAGCATAGCAATGGTTCGAGCTTGAATTGAATAGGTTTTAATCAAATAGGGACTAATCGGTGAAAGGAATTCAACGAAAAGGTCAACTGTTCCATGTAGTAGTGCAATAGCGAAATCCACAAAACATCCTCTTTTCCTACCAGCAAATCTAAGTTTAAAAACAGTTTGTTATTATAATAAGATTAATTTAGTTAGTTTGGAGACTTAGCCACCATTAATGAACTAAAAAACAGAAAAACTTTTGGTAGGTATTCATTCCATTTTCGAGGTAGTGTATCATGAAAGGTGAAAGAGTGAAAGGTGGGATTTCATGAACGAATTGAGAAAATTGGCTGAATTATATGGAATTGAAACTAATTATTATGATATTCATGGAAGTCATATTCAAATTGAAGATGAAGTTTTAGTAAACCTACTTGGTTCTTTCGGTGAATATCCCCAAAATCGTTCAGGTTGGGTGGAAAACATCCATCGAAAGAAAGAAGAAATAGCCTTTCCTATTCCACCAGTTATTGTTACCTCAACTCGAGAGATTGCTTTTGTTCCTCAATTGAATTGGCTTTCAGGATCACTCTTTCTCGCTCGGGAAAATGTTATCTTGGAAATTCCCTTCCGAGTTGAAAACCATAAATGGAGCTTTCCACTTCCATTGGATTTGGAGTGGGGATATTATCCACTCAATTTTGAAATTCGAACCACATTGAATACTTTATATCTGAAAAGCTATTTCATCTTTACTCCAAAATATTGTTATCTACCCGAAGAAAAAAATTTTTGGGGCTTGAACCTAGCCGTTTATTCACTCAATACCAGAAGAAAGCAGGGAATAGGAGACTTGCAAGATCTGAGATTAGTGAGCGATCTCCTTCAGAAATACGGCGGCAATTTTTTAGGGATTCTTCCCATCCATCTCTTAGAAAATCGAATGCCTTATGGAACAAGTCCGTATTATCCCATGGATCGGTTAGAGTGGAATCCAATCTATCTTCCCCTGGAATGGATTGCCCAAATATTAGAAATAAACCTTGAGCATAATTCAACAGAATTTTGTTCACTTTTAAACGATCAATCTTCTCAGAATAGGTCACTTCTGGATTACGAATCCGCATGGAAGGGGAAAGATCAAATTCTTCGCAATTTTTTTCAAATTTGGCAAAAAAAAGCAATTAAACCGTCCTCTCTGAGTAAGAAAAGTTTTTCTGATTTTTTAACCGATGGGGGCAAGCGAATTATTCATTCGGCCTTTTTCCAGGCTTATGCTTTAAAGCAGGGTTGGGATTTTCGATCTTGGCCTCAGGATTTTCAGAGAGGCGATGAAGAGGCTATCGCTCAATTTATTAATAAAAATCATGAGGAAGTTAATTATTTTTTGTTTTTACAGTGGCTCATGGAGATCTATCTGAAAACCTATTTTCAGTCGTCGAATATGCTGGCTTTTGACCTGCCAGTGGGAACTTCACCAACCGGTATTGAGTCATGGCTTAATCAGGACCTATTTGTATTTTCTCAGCGAGTCGGAGCTCCCCCCGATGATTTTTCTCCGGCTGGTCAGAACTGGGGATTTCCACCGGTGAACCCATGGAAGGATAGGGAGAAACATTACTCTCATTTTATATCACTTATTCAAGCGAATATGAAATACTGTTCTTTTCTTCGCATCGATCATATTATGGGATTGTATCGTTTATTTTGGATTCCCGAAGGATGTGATCCAAAACATGGGACCTATGTTCGATCTTTTTTCCAGGACTTATTAGGAATTGTTGCTCTCGAAAGCCATCGTCGACAAGTAATTGTTATAGGCGAAGACTTGGGGACAGTTCCTCCTCAGGTAAGAGAAGCCATGAAAGCTTATAAAATTCTTTCTACTCGAGTCCTCTATTTTGAGAGTGACCATAAGGGTTTTATCCCAGCGCCAGAATGTTATCCAAGGGAAACCATGGTGACTATTGGAACCCACGATATGCCTCCCTTGAAAGCATTTTTAGAAGGGAAAGATATCGATTTAAGAGAAAAATTAAATTTATTTACTCCGGAGGAAGCGGCTGAACAATATCAGATTCGCCAACATAGAATACAAGGAATAAAAAGTAAGCTAATGGAGTGGGGGTATTGGCGGGAAACTGATACCTTTGAGGATTTACTTGAAGCTATCCTTCTCTATCTATCTAAAACTTCTTCGACATTGAAAATTGTCAATTTGGATGATTTAATAGAAAGTGATGTTCAACTGAATATACCGGGAACCATTAACGAATATCCGAATTGGCGTCACCGGTTATTGGTTGGTTGTGATGAATTAGAAAGTAAAATCCAAAAAATGGCATTAATTTTTAAATTATAAAGGAAAAGTTTTCATGAGAATTATTGAGTTTATTCAAAAGAAAGAAGCTCAGCCGGATTTTCAACAATTTATCGAGGTTGTTACCAAGAAAAGAAAACCGGCTAAAGTTCATCAAGTTGAACTATTGATTGATCAGGAAATTATCTCGGCAATCAGTCAGAAATATTTTTTAGAAGAAATGGTACCACTCACTTCTCAAACTCAAAGGCAGTATATCCAACAATATGTTAACTGGTGGTATCGAATGGGCTATGATTACACCATGATTATCGATATACCTGGAATTGGTTTGGAGTTTCCATCACAGATGAGAAAAACCGATGATACAGCTTATTTGTCGAGGGGAGCCAGGAACTGGGTAGAAGAGAAGAAAGGGATTATAGCCAATTGGGAGAATTTTGAAAACTACCCCTGGCCAGATCCTGAAGATATTGATTTGTCACCTTATCTTCTTGCTCAAGAAGAAATGCCTGAAGGGATGAAGCTTTTAGTTGCCGGAAGTAGTGGATTGTTAGAAGTAGTGAGTGAAAATTTATTGGGAATTGAGAATATGAGTTATTTGTTATTCGATGAGCCGGATTTGGTCGAGGCGGTATTTGAAAAAGTGGGCAATATTATGTATCGCTTTTATCTTCGACTTTCCGACTTAGAAGGGATTGGTGGATTTTTTCAAGGTGATGATATGGGATTTAAAACTTCAACCATGCTATCTCCGGCTTTTTTAAAAAAATACGTCCTTCCCTGGCATAAAAAAGTTTGTGAATTGGCTCATTTGAAAGGGAAAATCTACTTCCTTCATTCCTGTGGGCAATTAAAACCCATTATGGATGACCTTATTAACTGGGTGGGCATTGACGCTTTTCATTCGTTTCAGGAAGAAGTAATATCAGTGGTTAAATATAAAAAGGAATATGGATCGCGAACTGGTGTCCTCGGCGGCGTGGATTTGGACAAATTAGTTCGATGCAATGAATTGGAGCTCCGTAACTATGTTCGATTGATCCTGCAAAAGTGTCAAAATACGGGAGGTTACGCTCTGGGTTCAGGAAATTCGATAGCTAATTATGTTCCTATAAACAATTATCTTATTATGCTTGATGAAGGATTGGTTTACGAATAGGTGTATAGTTTATTATTTTAAGTGTACAGGCGGTTATAAGTACTTTTTTGCCGATCCTCAAAAACCGGTATCAGATGCCGTAATTCATCTACGCTACTTAGGTCGATAGTTGAGGATATAACCATTTCCTCCATGAGATTGGCTTGGCTGATGATTTGTCCGTGAGGATTAACGATTATACTTGCTCCATGGGATTGATGGTATTCAGTTTGGAGAATTTCGTCAGCTCCACAAACATACATAAAGTTATCCAAAGCCCGTGAACAAACTGATAATTTCCAGTGTTCGATATCTCGTGCCAACCAAGCGGTAGGGACCAGAGCAATACGGGCTCCTTTAAGAGCTAAAATTCGAGCAACTTCGGGGAAACGAGTATCGTAACAGATCCACATTGCTATTTTGCCGAATTCTGTATCAAAAACTGGATAATCACTACCATGAGTAAAAATTTCAGCCTCTGTTGACCAAAGGTGGACTTTTCGATATACTCCGATTTTTCCATCGGGATAAAACAAAACTGAAGAGTTGAATAGTTTATCTTTTAATCTTTCGGCAATACCGACAACCAAATAAATTCCGGAAAATTTACTGGCTTCGCTGAGGAGTTGAAATGAGTTGCCACCCTGTGCTTCTGCTTTGGATGCTACTAATTTAGGATCATATCCCTGAACACAAAGCTCTGGAAAAACCATAATATCAACTTTGAGTTCTTTTCCTTTTTCGATAAAATTGCTAATAGTTTCTAAATTCCTTTTAACGTTACCCAATACCGGTTTAAATTGAACACAAGCTACCTTAGGCTGGTTCATAGAAATCCCCTTTCCGGTAATATTATTCAAATTATTATATCATTTAATGAATATTGTTTTAAGGTTGTATAATAATAAAAAAAGAACATTAAGGGATTTATCTTTAAAATTTTTTCTAATAATTATCAGCTTGAGCAGGTGGGTTTCTTGGTCGATGTTGCACTTATCAATTGTTTAAGTATCAAAGCTGTTGCAGGGCTTATCTTTATAAAAATAAATAGATTTTTTGTTTCTTACCCTTGACATCAACTCAACCTTTGGATATATTTATTCAGGCATAACCGGAAGCAGCCGGTTTGCCGGTGTAGCTCAGCTGGTAGAGCAGCTGACTTGTAATCAGCAGGTCGTCCGTTCGAGTCGGATCACCGGCTCCAGAAATGGGGAGGTACCTAAGTGGCCAAAAGGAGCGGACTGTAGATCCGCCGGCTGAACGCCTTCGAAGGTTCAAATCCTTCCCTCCCCACCAGAAAATCCCTATGTAGCCTGCGTAGCTCAGTGGTGGAGCGCATCCTTGGTAAGGATGAGGTCGCCGGTTCAATCCCGGCCGTAGGCTCCATTTTTTATTTATCGATTAATGCAATTCTAACCAATGAATCGGTTGACAAAGATAATTTGTGAAAGATAAAAACTAGGAAAAGGAAATACTTTCTGGACTTTGATATTTCAAGTATAATAATGTAAAGATCACTGTGGTTGTAAGTGATGATAAAAAACACCTGATGAGTTAGAGCTTGTATCAGCTAGAGGAGGATACCTATGGCGAAACAAAAGTTTGAACGATCTAAACCCCACGTCAACGTTGGAACCATCGGTCACG
>MWBQ01000089.1 GCA_002069605.1 Candidatus Atribacteria bacterium ADurb.Bin276 | reverse complement strand
TCGCCAAAAACTTTTGTTATTGAGCAAGAAGAAATTCCACCCTTAAAAAAGGATGAAGTTCTTGTAAAAATAGAAGCTTGTGGTATATGCCATACTGAGATGTCCACTTTTTTAGGTGAAAGTGTCACTATTATCGAAGGTCTCGAAAACTATCGTTTTCAAAAAGAAATCCCATATCCGGTTGAATTGGGACATGAGCCATCAGGAATTGTACTTGATATTGGAAGCGAGGTTAAAGACTTTAAAATTGGCGATCGGGTTGGTGGTCCGATTGATGGATCATTTGCTTCACATGTGGTTACTATCCCTAAAAAATTGGTCAAAATTCCCGATTCAGTTGAGAATCCAGAATACTGTTTAGCTGAGCCTTTAGGCTGTATATCGAACATGGTTCGAACAGCCCGGCCTGAATATGGAGATTTTGTTGCTGTCATTGGTTGTGGAACAATGGGCTTATTAACTCTATCAGCTTTAAAACAAATGCCTCTTCAAGGGCTAATCGCTATCGATCTCCAAGATTCACGTCTGGAATGGGCAAAAAGATTGGGAGCTCAATTTATCCTCAATCCAAAACGGGATGATTGTGAACAATTTATCCAAGATTTAACTCATAATCAAGGAGTAGATATTGCCATAGAAATAACTGGAAAATTAAAAGGTTTGGAAATGGCTTCTTTGATAATTCGTAATGCATCCTTTTATGGGTATCAGGGTAGAGGTAGAATCATTGCATCGTCATTTTATGCTGGTGATCAAATAATGAGCAATACTCTTGGTTATCAGCTGATGTTTAAGTCACCCATAGTCGCCTCGGTTCATCCCTGGCATTCTCTCAATTTTATAGAAGATGTTGCCAAAGGAGTCTGGGGATATCAAAAGCACTTCCTTCCCCTTGATCAGTTGGTCACTCATGAGTTTTGCCTTGAAGACTTAGCTAAAGGATTTGAAGCAGCATCTGGAAAGGATATCGATTATCTAAAAGGCGTTATTATCATGGAATAACCGGTATAAATTTTTAACCGTATTTATAATGTCATAACAACCTCTAAAAGAAAGGATTCTTTTTATGATAAAAAATTCAATGAATTTTCATCAATTAAAAATGTCGCTTTTTGCATTTTCAATTGCTTTTATGCTTCATCTTCTTTTATTTGCAACCGCACCGCTTTCAACAATTATTATGGAAGAAATGAACCTTTCTCATGCCGGTTTTGCTTTTATCTTTGGGATTGCTATGATCAGCTTGGTTGCTTCTCGTATCCCCTGGGGATTAATTGGTGATCATATTGGCTTCAGGATTGCCTTTCGGATTGCTCTTCCCATTTCAGCAATAGCAGCAGTCATTCGGCCTTTTACCCAAAGCTACGCTACACTTTTGATGACTCAGCTGGCTCTTGGTTTTGGTTTATCATCAATTCTCCCTATTCTTCCGCTCTTAGTTAAAAAATCCTTTCATAAACATTCCACAGGTTTTGCCACTGGAATTTATATTGCCGGTTTTGCAGCTGGGAATGCAACCGCTATTGCGTTTACACCAAGTTTATTACCAATTTTAAATTGGAGAAATATTCTTTTAGTCTATGCAATGCTGTCGGTTTTAATAGCAATTTTTTGGTGGCTCTTCATTCCTGAAACTCATCTTAAAACCGAAACTATTAAAATTACTCAATTTAAAGCGATTCTCAAAGACCGCTCTCTTTGGGTTCTTCTAATGTTGGTTATAGCATGTATGGGAGGCTACGACACCTTGGCAACCTGGGTTCCCAGAGTAATCGAGATGAAAAATTTTCGACCTTCTTTGGCCACTTTTCTTCCTTTAGGTTTTTTCTTCTCAGGTCCAATTACTGGATTCATTTCTGATCGTTTGAAAAACCGTAACTTTTTATTATCCTTTATGGGTATAGCAACTCTTTTGGCAACTCTTGGAATCAATTCTAATAATTATAGTATATTTAATTTAAGCTTATTTTTAGCCGGGTTTTGCTTAAACAGTATTTTAACCATCAGCTTAGCGATTCCGGCGGAACACGAAAGATATGCTACTTCAGTAGGCGGGGTAGTTGGAGTTATCTCATCGCTGGGAAATATTGGTCCACTTGCTCTACCCATTATCTTTGGTTCTCTAATCGATCTAACTGGAGCCTATCGAGCTTCAATTGTCTTTATTGCATTATTTTCAGGTTTAATTATTACTCTTTGTTCACGATCAAAATATTTTTAGTTCCCGGTATCTTCTTGCACGAATCAATATCTTACAGTGTATTGGCCATAATTTTGAATAGTATGGTACATGGTTAAAATATTTTCGAGAGAAGTATCAGCTTGAATATTATGAGTTGGCCCACAGAGGTAACCTCCACCAGGGGCAAAGGCATCGATTCTCTTTTTCACCTCATCTCTTACCATTCGCGGAGTCCCGAATGGTAAGGCTTCTTGAATATCAATGCCCCCAAAAAAACTTAAATCCTTACCAAAATCTTTTTTTAATTCAAACGAATCCATTCCGATGCTTAAAGGCTGGAGAGGATTGAGCAGGTCCAATCCGATTTCGATAAAATCAGGGATGATCGGCCGGATTCCGCCATCAGAATGATAAGCGATGATGAGATTAGGATTTCTTTTTTTGAATGCTTGAAACATCATTTTCCAGCGTGGCTTAAATACTTGCCTCCAGAGATTGGGAGAAATAAGCATACCACTTTGCATTCCAACATCATCACCCAGCCAGAGAATATCTATTCCCAAATCAATAAGGGCCATAGCAATTTCGAAATGATATTCCATGACTCGATCCAATAATGTCTCTGCCATTCTTAAATTTGTAAGCATATCTTCCAACATTTGTTGGTAACCTCGCAGATGAATTGCTCCCTCCCACATAGTTAAAGGCACTGCTCCAATGATGGCATAATTATCGCTATATTTTTTAATAATATTCGCTGCTCTATCGATCAACTCCTGGCTTACTGGTAGGGGAAAAGGATACTTTTTTAGCTCATCAACTGTGGTGGCTATGCTCAGCGGATTATGACATATCTCATTATAAAGACCTTTTTTTAAAAATCGAATTCCCCATTCAGTGTCATAGATCTCCCCTTCTTTAATCTTTCCATTAAAAAGATTAACCATTCCTTCCCAGACAATAACCGCATCATCTCCCATGGCAACATTGACGTCTATACCTTTTTGTCCAGTATAATCTTCAAGAAGCCGTTGGATTTCGGGTGTATATTGGCAGGAGATGGGAACGCGGTCCGGTTCTTGGTGTTTTAAGGCAGTCTTGACTCGATCTTTTCCATTCATCTTTCTTGTCTCCTTTCGTATCTCGTACCGAATATCAAATAAAGACTAGGTGATAGTTAGGTGTAATTTTCATAGCATGATTCACCTTTTAATTTTTTTTATTAACAGCTCGGTTTTTACTATTATTTTGGTTATTTCCAGTTACAAAATCGATTGATCGATAACCACTGTTGCGTTGGGGTGAAGTTGTAAAACCGATGCTGGTATCTCTTTGCTGATCGGTCCCGAAAGAGCTTGACGAATTATTTCAGCTTTTTTTTCACCACTCACTAAAAGAAGAATTTTTCGGGTATTCATAATAGATTTTATACCCATGGTAATTGCTTTTTTGGGAACTTCTTCTAAGTTAGTGAAAAAACGTGAATTTGCTTTGATGGTCTCCTGACTAAGGGAAACCACGTGGGTTATACTGTTAAGGTGGGTTCCTGGTTCATTGAATCCAATATGACCATTTGAGCCTAAACCAAGCAGTTGAAAATCGATTCCTCCCAAGCTTTGTATAGCTTCTTCATAATCAGCACATTCCCTCGAAAGATCTAAAGCTGTTCCTAAGGGGATATGAATACGGCTTGGATCAAGCTGAATTTGACGAAAAAGGTTTTTAAGCATAAAAAATGAATAGCTTTGTGGATGATCTGAGGAAAGTCCAATATATTCATCAAGATTAAAAGTATTGATGCAGGAAAAATCGACTATCCCCTGTCGGTGGTATTCAATCAGTATTTCATAAGTTCTAAGAGGCGTGGAACCAGTTGCAAAACCTAACACCGAGGTTGGTTTTTTGATAACTTGTTGGGCGATAGCAATGGCTGCTTTACGGCTCATATCCTCATAATTGCTTGCATAGATGATTTCCATGAATCAATCCTCCGCTTTTTTTAAATATATTCTAAAAAATCTTTATCATAAGTCGAGTATTCTCTAATAAAATTTGAAAAATGTCTATATTTTTTAAATTTCTTCTCATAGATTTGAGTATATTTTATTTGAGGGAGAAATGGATCTTCGGGTATTAAACCATTAATAATCGTGTCAAAATCTTTAATAATTCCCAAACGCCTTGCTCCAAGAAGAAATGCTCCAATGGTGGAGGAATCAGCATTTAGGAAAACAAAAACGGGAAGATTAAATATAGCACTCACTAACTTTGGCCAGATAGGAAAACGAGTAGCACCACCACTTAAAAAAATTTTTCTGATTTGTGGTTTTGATATCGAGACAAAAGAATCTTTTAAGGCAAAAATTATGCCTTCTATAATGGAATAAATCAAATCCTTTCTCTTATGATTAATCTGAAGCCCTAAAAAGGCACCATGAGCTCGATAATCAAAGTGAGGGGTTCCTGTCCCCATTAAATATGGAAAATAAAGGATATTCCTTTCGGTATTTTCATCTTCGATGGTGTTTAATTCTTTTAAAATCAATTCTTTATCTTCTAACTCAAATAGATTTTTAAACCATTGTATTGAAGACCCCCCGGTTGGAACTGTTCCTAGGCAAAAATAACTTTGAGGTATGCAATGAGAAAAAAAGTATAAACGCCCTAATAGTTTTTCCTCGATGGACTCAAAACTCATCAGCATTTGTGCTGCGGTTCCAATGCATAGGGATAGACTTTCTATTTGGTCCGTTCCATTTGCCAATGCAGTTGTGGCTAAATCACCACCACCTTTTATAACCGGAATGCCCTCTGAAATACCAAACTGTTTGGCAGCAGCATAGGAAACCCTTCCCAGAATATCATCACTCTGAATAATATCTGGAAATAAGGACCTTTTTAATGCACAATTATTGATAATTTCCTCACTCCAATTATGATTTGAAAGGTTATATAGGAGCGATCCAGAAGCATCTGAATGATCGGTATAAATGTTACCGGTTAAAAGAAACCCGAGATAATCTTTAGGAAACATGATTTTATCGATATTGGAAAAAAGATTTGGTTGTTGATTTTTTAGCCAAAGAATTTTAGGAAGAGTAAAACTTTCTTGAACCGGATTTCCAGTTATTTTTAAAATGGAATCGGATGTGAAAGTGTTTTTTAAGAAATGAACCTCTTCATGAGCTCTGGTATCAGACCAAATCATGCAGGGATAGACTATTTCTTGCTTTGAATTTAAAAAAACCGGTCCATGCATTTGTCCAGTGAGAGAAATTCCTTGAATAGACTTTATAATTTTCGGATCTTTATTTCCTATTGTCCGAAGAAGATTCTGTAAATTTGATACCCAAATAGCTGGATTTTGTTCAGCATATCCAGGTAATGAAAAGTTAGTAGGATGGGATTTTGAGGATTGAGCTCTAATTCTCCCTTTTTCGTCATAAATAATACATTTTAAGTTAGTAGTACCGACATCGATGGTTAAAATATTGGTAGAACTATTCATCATAAAGTTCTCACTTTTTTTCGATAGCGATTATAGAGATCGGTATTTTTCTTTTTCCCATCTGGTAAATTACCACTAATGAATATTGGAGGTGTTAATTTTTTTTGCTGAATAAGCCACATCGAAACATTTGCTAATATCAAATTGAGAATAAAAGCTCCACAGACTGTAGAGGTTGGTGCAATTTTCTGTTCCAGTCCAGGTATCGACAAAACGGCATCTCCGATTTCGGTATGATTATCAATAAATATGTCGGAAAAATCACTCAGTGATTGACGATTTTTAGTGTTTTTTAAATATTCGCTGTATTTTCTCGATCCAATGCCAATAAGTGGGAGTTGGGAATCCTTAACCTTTTTAGCCATCTCAACCGGAACATAGTTCACCCCAGAATTGGAAAAAATGACAAAAATATCAGATTTCTCGGGTTGAACATGATTGAATATTTTCTCAGCATAGCCTTCTAAATCCTCGAGAGCTGAAGACTTCATGGCTCCAGTATGAAGCATGAGAGAGGGTTCAAGAATCGGGTTGATGCATGCTAAACCTCCGGCTCGGTAAAAAGCCTCCTCACCAAACATATGAGAATGACCGGTTCCAAATATGTGAACAAGCCCTTGGTTGGCTATCGATTGAACAATTTGCAATGAAGCTTTCGACATTTTTTCTTTTTCAGTATTGACAATTTCTTTGAGTTGATCATTAACTTCCTCATAATAACTTAAATCAAAAATAAAAGGCGAATCCATTTTTTCCTCCCATTATTGAATAAATCTTTGCTTATTATTAAATAAGTGTATCATGATTTTTTAAAAAATTAGAGAAGCTACAAGAGAAAGCAACTGAGAAGGAAAGTTCCTCCTTTCTCGATGAATGTCATGAAGGAGGTAGGCACTTTAACTTGTTGTTCATAATTTATCCCTCGTCACTAGATTAGAGTATTGACTTATTCGAAAGAATTTTTTATCCTGGTTATAACCAGTTCTTACAGGATGTTATAATTTAACTATATTACCGAAAGGTGTGGGAATAATAGATGCTTCTTGAAAAAACATCACCGGTTCCACTACATATACAACTGAGGAAAATAATTCTTTCAATGATTGAAAGTGGAAAGTTGAAACCTGGTGATAAGTTATTCTCTGAGTCCGAGTTTTGTAAAAAGTATAACATCAGTCGAATGACGGTAAGACGGGTTATCAGCGATCTCGCGAATGAAGGATACATTCAAAGAGTTGCAGGTAAGGGAAGTTTTGTTTGTGAACCCAAAATCATTGAAAAATTAACTTATGTTTCAACATTTACTGATGATATGATTTGTCGCGGACTCATGCCCGACAGAAAACTTTTGGAGCGACGAATTGAAGATCCGTATCCAAAAATTGCAGAGATGCTCAACCTTGATTCAGAAGACAAAATTATTTACGTTAAAATGCTTCTCTATGCCAACCATGAGCCAATTTGCTTACAAAATGTCTATTTACCCTATCGTATTTTTTTTAAGTTTATGGAAACCAGTGAAGAAGAAATTGAAAGAAGAGATTTGTGTGAGATATTGAATACCTTTATCGATCGGCCAGTTTTGTGGGCAAAGCAAAGTGTTGAAGCAGTTTTACTGAAAGCTAAAGAAGCCAAACTTCTTGAAGTATCAACCAATATACCTGGTTTGCTTTGCGAGAGGGTTACCTTTGATGAGTTAGATACTCCTATTGAATATGTTACTTTTCTTTATCGGGCCGACCGATATAAATTCATGATCGATAAAAGAAACGTTCTTCATCAGAATAATAAACGGTCAATTGAAAAATAAAGA
>MWBQ01000088.1 GCA_002069605.1 Candidatus Atribacteria bacterium ADurb.Bin276 | reverse complement strand
TGAGGATCTCATCTTTTAGGTTCTTTATCCTGTATACCGAGTAATGAATAATAAGTAAAACATTAAATAATAAAAACTAGGAAAAAGACTTGTGTCTTTAGACAAAGGGAGATTGTGAAGGATTTTGATTGAGCTGCCAATTTATTGCGTCTGCTCTTTTTTTAATATAGCAGTATGACATAGTATGTCGAGTCTTGGATTTTGCTGTCTTATACACCTAATGGCATGGGGGTCAGAGGTCATTAATTAAAATCAACAATTTTTTTAATATTAAAATCCGTAGAGCCAAAAGAAGCAAAATTAGCCGTTAAAGAATGCTAACTCAATATCACTATTTTTTGATTTGGTTTTTACTTAGACCAGGCTTTTTTTGTGCTAATTTTAAATTATTAATCAAAAACTTAATGTTAAGTTATTCAACGATTTATTGTTAATAATTAGAAAACTTTCCATCAACTATTAAATGGTTCGTGTATTCTTATTCTTTCTTTTTCAACAATCCACAATTTTCCTCTGAGTTTTTCTTTATCAAGCATTTTATCAATCATTGGTATTAATGATAATATAGTATTTTTTGATTGGTTTTTAACCCGAAACACAATAATCCCCTCATAAGTTCCCGGCGGATAGAGGGTAATATTCGAAAAATCTAAGTCTAGTGTAACCAATATTCGCTTTTCCTCCTGGCAAATTCTAAGCAAGATCTCATCTGTACATCCTTTGAGATTTTGATCCAAAACTGTTTGCGCATTTCTTCCCCTCTGGTTAAAATGTTGAGCTACTTCTTTTGGAAGATTTTCATCAATTTTTAGTTTTATCATCTTAGAGTGGAACTTCGATTCGCTCCTTGCTAAGAAGGGCTGCATAAGCAAGCGCGGCATGGATATCTTCGATTACCAATGATGGATAACTTAATAGAATTTCATCTGGGCTAAGTCCTGAAGCCAGGTTATCTAAAATAACCGAAACCATAACTCGAGTACCAGCTATATGTGCTTTCCCATGGCAAACCTTAGGGTCAACAACAATTCTATGAAGTAATTTTTCTTTGTTAAGTTCATCTATCAATTGAGCCACCCCATTTTAATTGTTTACATTGTAAAAAATTATATCACGAATGAACCGATCAATTCTTAAAAAATTTCAACATTCTCCCTTGCCTTCTCATCATTTAAGGATGTGAGAACCTCACCTAACACCGCATATGTTGTCTTGAGGTTTCACTTTTTAATTTCCCCATTGAGGGGGATTAAGGGGTGTATCTTTAATCTGTCATCCTGAGGCTTTGTATTCAGAAGCCTTGAGGATCCCATCTACACCTCCGTCATCCTGAGGCTTCGTATTTAGAAGCCGTGAGGATCTCATCTTTTAGGCTTTTTATTCTATATACTCAGTAATGAATAATAAGTAAAACATTTAATAATAAAAACTACTAAAAAGACTTCTGCCTTTAGAAAAAGGGAGATTGGGAAGGATTTTGATTCTTACCTAGGCTTTTGAAATCCTCCTTTTTCCCCCTTTACCAAAAGGGGAGACCTATATGTCGCTACTTATTACCAAAGCTATACTTTGATTCACCAAGCCCGGGATCATAAGGAGCTCTTCTTCCCGGGCAATTTTTTCTCGGACAAAGTTGACAACTTTCAAATTTGCTATTGGTTGGGAAAATAATCCCGGAAACCGATTTAATTGGAACCATCAAAAAACTATCGGTTAATGTAACTCCGATAAGTTTTTTAGGATCTCCAAATAGCGAAAAAAGTGCTACTTGTTCCTTCATCGGCCAATCCTCCAAAGATCCCGGATTCATGGTCGAGGTCATCCCCAACCGGTAGCGATCTTCGAGTTCGCTCTGAACTGCTTGATAAGCTTGCAAGGCAGCTTGCTCTTTAATGGAGTCCACCCAAAACTGCTCCATCATATCGGTTATTATCAATGACCATTCTTCAAGCTCCATTCCACAGGTTACAATAAAAGGAAAGGCTCGATGAACTTCGTCCAGGTTTACCCGAAGCACTCGGCTGGTAAATTTCGTTTGGTCTATAATTACGGTATTTTCAGTTTTTTCATCAATAGTTGAAAGTTTATATATTGCTTTCGGCTTGGCAATCTTTTCGGCTTCGGCGATTAACTGGTCAATTCGTTTTGAATCGTCGCTTCCCTCTTCAATATGATACGTTTCGAATAGAGTATCTCGATCCACATTAAAGGGTATATTTTCCAATATTCGTTGCTCCATGTGCAACTCTCCTTTATTAGCTAAAATAATCTTCATTTTTTAGTTCTCAAATTTCGGTTCCAATGATCGGTTCATATTATAGCGTATCCTTCTCCAAATGCTCTTTTGGATACAAACTAATTGCGTTCCTCCATTCTTTTAAATTTTTTTTTAAAGGCTTGATTCAGTTTCTCACGACACGTAAGCCACCGGAAGCTCTCCCCAGTTGGTGGTAAAGCAGGGAGAAAGCCTTTCCCGACGCATTGCCCAGGGTTGTGCCAGTCCTGTTGCTCCAAAATGGACCACTTCCCGCCCCCACCGGTCGTTGATTTTGTCGATCGCCTGTAGCAACCGCTGCTCTTTCCGTTCCAAGAAAGAAACAAAAAGGTTTCCTTGGATCAATTTTTCATTACAAAGTTCAGGAAGAATAACCCCGGCTTTTCGGTAGGCGTATCCCGAACGATAAATTCGGGGCAGGATTTCCCGTATTGCTCGGATAAAAGCCACCGTGGAGTTGGTAGCCTCTGGGAATCTGGCGGTAGCAATATTGGCATATTGAGGACCGGGGCGAAAAGGACTGGTCATGATGAATATGCTTATGCTCTTAGCAGCCAATCCTTCTCGGCGTAACCTCCAGGCAGCTAAAGTTGCATAGTCACACAAAGCTTCTTCCAATTCCTCCCGGACTTCGACTACTTTTCCAAAACCTCGAGATACGACCATCTGCTTCCGGGTCGGTCGTATTTCCTGCAACGGCAGGCAGGGAATACCTTTAAGTTCCATTTGGGTTCGAAGTCCATCCACCGTCATGTGTTTTTGGACCCATCTTTCTGGAAGACGAGTGAAATCAAGAGCGGTAGAAACTCCCCAGCGATGGAGAAGTTTGGTATACTGCCATCCGATACCCCAGACATCTTCAACCGGAAACTTTTCCAAAATAGCTTTTTCGTTGCCCCGAATATCATATACCCCATCGGTGAGTTTCTTGGCCACCTTGGTTGCTACTTTGGAAAGGGTCTTAGTGCCGGCGATTCCCACCGACACCGGAATGCCCACTTCTCTTTTTACCGCTTCCCGGATGGTTTTTCCGTAATGGGTAAGGTCAAGATCGGCAAATTCTGATAAACTCAGGAAGGCTTCGTCAATGGAATAAACCTCATAGTGCATGACAAAGCGGGCCATGGTTTCCATCACCCGTTCGGAAAGATCAGCGTAAAGAGTATAATTGGAAGAAAAAACCGCAATGCCATGTTTTTTGATCAAAGGTTGAATTTTAAAAAGCGGCACTCCCAGATCGATTCCCATTGCTTTCGCTTCCGCCGAAGCTGCCACCACCATGGTATCGTTGTTAGAAAGAACCACGATTGGATGCCCGTCGAGGTCCGGTCGCATGGCCCGTTCACACGAGGCATAAAAAGAATTACAATCGGCCAAGGCCACAATACTTTTCATGATTTTACCCTGGAAAGTGGATAACGGCGGTCACCACACCGACCACCCGAGCTTCTCCACCAATGGGAAGCAGCAATTTTCCATTCTTTGCTCTTACCCGTGACAATCGCAACGTTCCTTCTACCGCTGCTACTACCAAGGCATTATCCCCGGGTTGGATTGACCGGTCTATCACCAGGATGTCACCCGAGCAAATACCGAGGTTCTTGCTGTCTTCTCCTTTCGCCCGCAAAAGAAAGGTGGCGGCCGGGTGTCGGATAAGCAGAGCATTCAAATCCAGGCGCTTCTCGGCAAATTGTTCTGATGGGTTGGCAAAACCGGTAAATTTCAAGGCAGATCGCCTCTCCTTTTTGTTGCGTTATATCAATTCTATAATTTTATATTTACTGTACTCAACAATTTAACTGGTGTGTTGGTGTTTTGTCAAGAGATATGAGTTGCGTTTACGCAATTATTTTTGTAAAATAATGGTGCTATGAAATTCAACTTATGGTTAGCGGAAAAACTAAAAAAGCTGGGATTGACTCAGAGGAAACTGGCCGAACAAGCTGGTGTCTCTCCTGCAACGGTTTCTCGCTGGCTGAGTGGAGAATTTGAACCGGATTTAGCCAACCTTCGGAAGATTAACCAAGTATTGGGAGTCCCGGAGCGTGAGCTCTTCTTGCAGTTAGGTTTGGTTGGGAAAGATTTCTTTACTCTTGATGAAGGTGAAGTTATGATACCGGTGTTGGGAAACTCGATTCCCTGTGGGAAACCTGGCGGTGAGTTGGAAGAATGTATCGAAGGGTACGAGGTTTTTAAAAGGAGCCTTCTCCCTTTCCCGGTGTCGGATTCATCTCTGGATGGAATCCGATCTTACCTCATTCATGCCAAAGGAGATAGTATGCAGGGCGATGGTATTCGCAATGGTGATCGAGTCCTTTTTTCTCCCGACTTGGAAGCCCGCAGCGGTGATATAGTCATTGCTTATATTGAGGATGAAGGCTTTACCATCAAGAGAATTTTTTTTCAAAATAGTACCGTTATTCTGCAAGCCTCTAATCCAGCTTTCCCCCCTATCGTTGTTCAACCAGGAATTCAAGAAATCCGGATTATTGGGAAAGTAATCATGCATATTGGGTTTCATTGAACAATGTTTTTATCTTTAAAAAATCCTCAAATAATCTCTGAACAAATAGCAAAAAGATAAAAAAACCATATAATAATTGAAAGGTTTTCTCTGTCTCTATAAATCCCCCATGCCAGTTGTGTGGTACCAGATGAGGGTGAAAATCCAAGGGTTCGACATGCCATGGCAGGTCGCTACATTAATCGGGCGCAATAAATTGTCGCTCCCACATTTCATATTCTTTGGTAGGGGTTTGATTTATCATGTCCGTTGGTTTTCAGGATAGGATAGACCCTCATGCTGCTTAGCAGCACCAGATGAAAAATGAAAATATGTATGCGCCGATCAATTTCCCTCTTTAGAAAAGGGGGTTAGGGGGATTTGAGTTTTTTCCTGTTCCGTCATTGCGAGGAATCCAACCGTTCTTTGGTTATGCGACGTGGCAATCTCATCCACCCGCCCCGTCATTGCGAGGAGCGTTTTATGCGACGTGGCAATCTCATCCACCCGCCCCGTCATTGCGAGGAGCGTTTTATGCGACGTGGCAATCTCATTTTTTGTTTTTTTCTTCACAAAACTTTAAAAGACGAGATCCTCACGGCTTCAAAAAACGAAGCCTCAGGATGACGCCTGTGGCGTCGGATGAGATCCTCACGCGGGAAGGCACCGCTCAGGATGACGAATTAAAGAATTTGTTTGATGGGATTTTCCAGATAGAATTCGATCTTTCATTAAACAAATGGAATAGTTAAAATAATTTCCAGATCCAGTGAAAACAATATTTAAAAACAGTATCACTCGAGGAGGCTTAATAGCATGAATACAAAACTGATTTTTTTGATCGGCATCATAACAGTACTCATTTTAGGAACATCGGCTTTTGGTTCAGAGAATTTCTCATACAACTGGTGGAAAGTGACTTTCAAAAGCCCGGTCGAGTTCTCCCAGCCGGTTGAAGTTGGCTTGGATGCGGTTTCATTGTTGAATCCTCCTAACGTCGACTTCAAAACTGTACAGATTGAAATAACTTTGGTAGCTGTGCCAAAAAACATGAAAGAAGACCTGGGGAATACCGATGAAGATGTTATTGAGTATATAAAGGCTGTCTTTTTAGGAACCACCGAACCACCTCTTGAAACTATGGATCGTTCATTTCTGGAAAACACTATTACTGGTCAAGTTTTGGACATGGCAATTCCTCATGATGGACTGATGGAGTTCTATTTAGTACCTCTTTCCAACGGTGATTCTTTAGCTATAGCTTTCCGGTGGAATCTCTCGATTCAAAGAGAAGAGGTGGAAAAAATCATCTCCATGGTATCCAGTACTCTTAAAGAAATCCCTAAAGAATAATTTCTCAATTCTATTAAATTTCTCTCATAAGTGTATAAATAATCGCATTCATCGGATATTATTTTATTAAGAGGTTTTTAAAAAGAGGAGGATAAACCATGAGGCGAAAAGGAATTAACATTGCAGCATTAAGCATTGTAATTGGAATACTATTAATAGGAGTTGTTTATGCCGAAGACCAGATTCAAGAAACTGATAATTTCAAGTTTTTAGTACCGGATACTTGGCAATTTATCGTTTATGAAAACGGTGCAGTTCAAATTTACAACCGCATGGCAACCTACATGGTGGAGTTAAAAAAAGAGGGATACAATCTCAACGATGCTGACTGGAAAAGCTCCATGAAAATTTTTGTTGAACAATACAAAGGGTCAGATCCGGTTGTGGTTGAAATGTTAGGGTTCCAATTCCTCAAAACTACCTTTGATTATTCGGGAACTCATCAATCTCTCTATACGACTCTATTAAATGGCGAGAAAATCTCAATCGGTATAATGGGCCCAGAACATGAAACTGATGAAAAGATTCAAGCAATTTTAAAATCTATCGAGATCAAAAAAGAAGCTGCTACAGAATAAAAAAGATTGTCCTTTTCCGAGCCTGGCTTTAATAAAAAGCCAGGCTTTTTTTGTGGTAATTTTTCGCAAAATTTATAGGCTATTTTTTAAATTCAGTAATGATTTAAACGCTGTCATTTTAAGGCTTTGCCCATTTTCTTTTCTAGCGGGAAAGTCATTTTATTATTTCCTCTCCCTTGGTGGAAAAGGATTAAAGTGAGGGGGTAATTATTCTCATTCTCATCTGGTGTCATACCGTGGCATGAAGGCTTATCTCCTAAAACAATTTTTTAAGATGATTTTAGTTCTTCTTCTACCTTCAAATCCAGCTTACCCGCCGATCTTTGTTCCAACTAAAAGCCCCGATATCCAGATCGTGGGTAAGGTAATTATGCATATTAGATATCACTGAGCAATTAATAATATAATTTTTAAAATTCAACGGCATTAAAATGAACCTTACTAGAACTCTTGTACTGTGTTATTATAAAAATGGAAAGTATCTAACCGTCTTTGTATTAAATACTATGAGATAATCACTAACCAGGCATTATAATTTTTATTTCATCACTGTCACCTGGGGAGGACTGAAGTTGAGAATTACCTATCTGTTTCATGATATTTTTGACATCGTTAAAAGTATTATCCCAGTGGTCTCCGTATTGGTTTTTTTCCAAGTAGTAGTGTTAAGACAACCCTTAGCTCACCCTAAGACTTTTTTTTCTGGTATCGTACTTGCCATTGTCGGTCTCTTCCTCTTTCTTAAGGGAGTTACCATGAGTCTAATTCCACTTGGTGAATCGGTAGGTCAAAACATTGTGACCTTGGACAATAAATTATTAATCTCAATCTTTGCATTTGTGGTTGGCTACGGGGCAACCCTGGTAGAACCAGCATTACGTACTCTGGTCTTAGAAGTGGAAGAAGTATCAGTAGGAGCTATTCCAGAAAAAGTCCTTTTGCATACTATTGCTATCGGATTTGGCTTGGGAGTAACCCTAGGTATTATTAAAATTGTTAGCAATATACCGACTGTTAAAATTGTAATCCCCCTTTTATTATTTGCTTTGTACCTGGCTTATTTAGCTCCCGAAAAAATGGTTGGTATCGCATTCGACTGCGCCAGTGCCACCACCGGACCGGTAAATATTCCCATCAACGTTGCCCTTGCTCTTGGCTTATCCCGAGTAGTTGAAGGAAGCGACCCACTACTCAATGGTTTTGGAATTGTCGGTTTGAGTTCCCTGGGAACCATTATTGCGGTTTTGATGCTTGGAATTATTACTAAAGCATGAAATGAGGTGTCATAATGGATGTCATCGCCATATTTGCTGTGGTTGAGCGAGGCAAAGCCGACCACCTGGTAGAAAAGGCTAAAAAAGCTGGCGCTAAAGGCGCCACTATACTTTATGGTCGAGGAACCACTGCCGAAAATGATATAAAGCATTTTTTAAGTTTCCATGTGGAATCCTCAAAAGAAGTTATTATCATATTAACCGAAAAAGAGCATGTTGAAGCTATTCAAAAAGCACTGATCGAAGCCGGAAGGCTTGATGAACCCGGTACTGGAATCCTTTTTAGCGTTCCTGTTCTCCATCTTACCGGCTTAAAACACCGGGGACTTCCTTAGATCGGTCTCAAGTCGATAACTAAGACTAAGCTTAGTTTAAGATAAAATACACTTCAAACCTCTTTTAAACTTCACTATTGATGTTTTCGTATTCGAGTATTACCTCTATCCAGAAAATACAGTTGCAAACAAATTCCCTTTGTATCGACCTCTCGCCCTTACCCAATTGGTCTTTTCATCTTCATCTGGCGTCATACTATAGCATGAAGGTCCACATTCATTAAAACAAAATTTTTTTAGAGCGGTTTTTCGCTACCAGGCAATTATGTTAATTATGCTTTCTACCCCTTAACTGCTCCGGATAGTAAACCACCGACGATATATTTTTGGAAAATCAAAGCAATTATAACCGGTGGAATTGCTGCTAATATTCCACCGGTAGCCATCATCCCAAAATCAATTGAATGGCGGCCGGAAAATTCAGCAATCGATACGGGAATGGTTTTTGATACAACCGATGAAGTCATAATTAATGCCATAAAAAACTCTTCCCAAGACATTAAAAATGCCAAAAGGAGAGTAGCTACAATCCCTGGCGCTGAAAGAGGAATCATAATTCGAAATAACATACCTAAATAAGTGCATCCATCAATTTTAGCTGCATCTTCCAAATCCCGTGGAATACTATCAAAATAAGTTCGCATTATCCAAATCACAAAAGGAGTGATGATAGCAGAATAAACCAGTATTAAAGCTGTTTTCGTATCGAGCAAATTATATCGACTAAATATTTGATAAATAGGGATAATGATGGCCACTGGAGGAAGCATGTATGAAAAGAGAAGTACAAATAAAATTTTATCTTTCCCAGGAAATCTGAGTCGTGAAAAAGCATAAGCCGAGAGCGAGCCAATTGAAACACAAATAATGGTAACTGCAGAAGCTACCACAAAACTATTCATCATTGTTTTCCGGAATTCACTTTCAGAACCCTGGGAAAAAAGTATCTTTGAATATCTTTCAAAGGATATGTTTTCCGGTATCCATTGCAGTGGAATTTTTAGCAAATCTTTTAAATCAGCAACACTCGATATCAACAACCAAACTAAGGGTGCTAATAAGCCTGCTACTAAGATAATTGACCCAACGGTGATACCAATTGTTCGGTATATTTTATACTTTTTAACAATCATTTATTCACTCCTGAATAAAATCCGTTTAAAAGAATTATAAAATACTCTTTTTTTAATATTCGATATGTTTCCCGATGTTGATGGTATAAATATAAGCCAAAAGAGCCACTATTAAAGTAATGAGATAAGCCAAGGCAGAACCACGACCAAAATTTAAAAATTTAAAAGCTTCTTGGTAGGTCATAAAGGAAATAACTTTAGTTGCATTGGCAGGTCCGCCCGAAGTCATAATATATACGATATCGAAAACTCGAAAGGCATCTAAGGTACGCATTACCAAAACTACAGTTAGCGTAGGTTTTAATAGAGGCAAGGTAATGGAAAAAAGGCTTCTCCACCAACTCGCCCCATCAACAGTAGCAGCTTCATACATTTCTCGAGGTATGGTTTGCAATCCTGCCAAAAGCAACAGGGCAACTAATGGTGTAATCTTCCATACATCAGCTACAATAACGCAATGCATAGCACTCCACGGACGAGTTAACCAACCTCGGTAAGAATCAATTAAACCAATTTGTTTGAGTAGAGCATTAAACGCTCCATAATTAGCATTAAATATCCATTTCCACATAATAGCATCAACGGTAATCGGAAGTGCCCATGGAACCAACAATAAACTGCGGAGAATCCCTCGTGCCCAAAATTTTTGGTTTAGAAGAAGAGCAATTAAAAAACCAATTACCATTTCAATGGCAATAGATACTACGGTAAAATATGCAGTGCGGTTAATTGAGGCCCAAAATCCGCTGCTTTTCAATATATCAATATAATTTTTAAAACCAATAAAGGGCATTCCCTGGGCTTTTCGAGTTAAGTCAACCTGATGAAGACTGGTATAGAAAGCCATCACCATTGGATAAAAAATAATAATTCCAATAAAAATAAAAGCAGGAATGATTAATAGCCAGGCAAATCTGACTTCTCTTCGGTTGTACTGGTTTGATTTCATAGTTAATTCAATCTGCAACCTAAACAGCAGGAGTATTAATCCCTGCTGTTTAGGTTGCATTCAATAGACTAATATCTTTCTTGAATTTCTTTCATCCGTGCAACAGCATCATCAAGTGCCTGCTGAGGAATCTTAGCTCCAGTAATAGCTGATTGCAACTCTTCTCCTAACAATTGGGAAAATTGCGAATACCAAGGAAGTTGTGGCCGATCAAACACATACTGAATTTGTTCCTTTGCAATAGGGATAGCTTTGGGTTGAAGAGCGATTAACTCTGGATCATCATAGAGGGATATCCAAATGGGAAGAGCGTTGGCACTGTATTTTTTCTGTATATCACGACTGCATAAGAAACTTATATAATCCCATGCTACATCTGGATTTTTGCAGGTATTCACTATGCTCAAACCCATCCCACCATTACAGGAAGCACTCTTGTTCCCATCAGGAAAACCGGGTATTAATGCTATTTCAGAATCTCCGGCAATTTGTGACTCTTGTGGATCATTTGATAAATTATACATATAAATCCAGTTCAGACCAAAAGCTGCCTGACCGGAAGAATAGATTCGCCGTACCTCTTCGTTAAAACTTTCAATTGAAGCTGGATTATAAATTCCAGCTTTTAAATTATCCACCATATAGCTCAAGGCATCCAGGCCTTTTCCTTGGTTTAAAATCGGCAAACCATTTTCATCAAAGGCTTTCCCACCCATGGCATTTAAATAGGTCAAATACTGAACAACTACTACCTCTCCTTGCCCCCAGGAATCAATAATTGGATATTCGATGATTCCATTGGCTTTCATTTTTTGGGAAGTTTCAATCACCTCGGGCCATAAAGTAGGAACTGAAGCACCAACTTCATTTAACATTTTCTTGTTATAAAAAAAATACTGCCAATCATTGAGCCAGGGCATCCCATAAATTCTATCTTTATAGGTCACTGAATTCAGAACGGTTGGAAAGATGTCGGCTCGGTCTTCGTCTTTTAAACGATCAGTAACATCAATAATCCATCCTGCCTCTGCAAATTCCGCCGGCCAGACACAGTCACTAATAATGACATCGTATACTCCCGATTCACTGGCAGCAGCTACGGCAATTTTATCGTGGAGTTCTTCGTAGGATACAAAGTTTAAATTAACTTCGACATCTGGATTTTGTTTTAAAAATTCATCTGTCATGGCTATCATATCGCTTTCTTGATAGCCGGCTTGCTTCATAAAAAGAGCACTCAGGCTTACTTTGGCACTAACCATAACCGAAAACGAAAATACCATTAAAATTAATGTGATGAAAAAAATTCCTTTGTGTTTCATAAATATTTAGCCCTCCTATATACTTATTTAAATTATTTTAACATATTCGGTTGAAAATAATTGGCATTCTATCCTAACTGATAAATTATACCCATAAATATAGGAATTATTCTTTTATTTTTAGTGTTGGGGTTAAAATATCATTATTTTAAGCAGTTTCTTTCTCATGAAGGCTTCATTATTCCGTTTTTTGAATGCTGTGACCAGTGATTAATAGCAGGGAACGTGTATAATTCTATCCTCATCTGGTGCTGCTAGTCATCATGAGGGTCTATCCTGAAAACCATGGGCATGATAAATCAAGCCCCTCAAAAAGATTTTAAAAATGTAAGGGTGGCAATTTATTGAATCCGATCTTTATTTAGTGTAGCAACATGGCAATGGATTAAATAAATTAAGCCTTTACAAATAGGAATTTAAGAATTATAATTTCTCAACCCTACTATTTCCCTTTCAACAATGCGTTTTCTATTGCTTTTAGGTAAGCTTTATTAGTCACTGTTGCACTTGATACTGTATCTATCTGCAACGATTGCTTTTGAATAATCTGATCGAAGATCTTTTTGGAAATATCTCCCGATCCAAAGACAATATCTTTGATAATTTTTATTCCGGCAATTTGGTGATTTTTCACTGTTACCTCTACCTGATTCGACCACCGGTATCCCTTAAATTCACCTGGATAGACTCCATCAGCCAATTTGGAAAGATCGATTTTTCCGATATTGAGCTTTCCTACTTTTTTTAGTCCTGCTGAGGCAAAAATAAAGATGATTACCAAAATGACAGCCACAATGATAAGAACAATTGCTAACGTACCCATAATACTTTCCCTCCTATTTTTTAAAATATTTTTTTTCAATCAATATATATTATAGACATTTCTGGGTTGGTTTTTTGAAAAATTTCTTTTAAATTTTTACTGATCATTATTTCACCAGTATGGGCAACCAGAATCACACCTAAAGATGGAAAATTCTTCAAAAAACGAATGAGTTCTTGCCGATTCATGATAAAAATAGCAGTGGAAAGGGCATCCGCCAAGGTAGAGCTTTCTGCAACCATGGTAACGCTTTGCCATTCTAACCGAGCAGGGAAACCAGTTCGAGGATCAAGAATATGGTGATACTTTAAACCATCAATTTCATAATATCTTTCATATCCCCCTGAGGTTACAACTGCTTGTTCTTCTACCTTTAAATTCCCGAATATCCCCCCATCCGCCGAAAAGGGGTTACGAATACCAATAATCCAACTTCTCTTCCAATGGGTTTTTCCAATGGTTACAACATTTCCTCCTAAATTAATAAATCCTGACTGGATTGAATAATCTCTATAAACATCGATAACCTTCTCCCCAGCATACCCTTTTCCTATTCCTCCCAGATCAATTTTTTGATTGAACCGTATAAGCTTAACTAATCTTTCTTCTGAATTAATTAAAATATTCCGGTAGTTAATCAAACTAATCAAGTCTTGAATTTGGTTTTTATCCGGTTTTTTTTGATTTTTTTTTAATTGGCGCCAATAATCAGTCAAAACTCCGACCGTTACATCAAAAGCACCATTGCTTGATTTCGATACTTCAACAGCTTTTTGCAAAACATCAATGGTATCTTGACTTACTTTCACCCAGTTTTTGCCTGCATGAATATTAATTTGAAAAATATCACTTTCTTCTTGGAAAAAACTGAGTTTCCCTTCCAAATATCGGATTTTCCTCGTTGCTTCATCAATAGCCTCTTCGGCATTTTTTCCATATACTTTTTGATAAACAACCGTATCCATGCAGAAATCATACTTTTCAACACATTTCATTTTTTATGAATCCTCGTCGGATAGGAAAAAATGTAATTATATCCTCATCCTGACCTATGCCCACTATCTAATAGATTTATCAATGGGGTGAAAAAATAAATCCTTTTAAAAGAAAATCAAATAATTGCTTCTCCCCGCTCCATGGCTTCCAATGCTCGATAGTCCGCTTTTCCCATGCGGGTAACGGGGAGACTATCCAAAAAAGTAATCTCAGTTGGAACTGACCACTTAATAAGCTGCTCAGCAACGCTTTGTTTTATTTCCTCAGCTAATTTTTCCCGAGAATGAACATTGCCCCTGATAACCACATAAGCCTTGACTCGACTCATGGTGTATTCATCAGGAATACCGATAACACATGATTCGACAACCAATGGATGACTATTAATAACACTTTCTACCTGAGAGGGATAGACTGCATAGCCCGAGCACTTAATGATTCTTTTCATCCTTCCAGTAAAGTACAAAAAACCGTCCTGATCTAAAGTTCCTAAATCTCCGGTCGAAAGCCAGATCAGACCGTCTTTGTGCTTTTGCAGAACACGATCCGTCTCCTCAGGCCGATTATTATATCCCAACATCACGGTAGGTCCATTGATGCAGATTTCTCCCACTTCTCCCACTGGTACTTCTTCTATGCCTTGAGGGCGAACAATCTTAAAACGATTTCCAGGCAAGGGTAAACCAACGCTTCTTTCTTTATAAATATCCTCCGGCATGATCGAACAAGCTGTTACACATTCGGTTAAGCCATACCCCTCTCGTAAACTAACTATCCCTCCATGACTTTGCATAAAGTCATTGAACCGTTTGATGAGAGAAAGAGGAACGCTATCTCCTCCACAAAAAGCTCCTTTTAGGTAAGAAAATTGAGCTTTTTGCAGCTTTTCGCTGTTAATCAATGCCTCATAGTGGGTGGGTACGCCAGCGATATAGGTTGGTTTACACTTGGCGATGGCATCAATAAATTCCTTTTTGCTAAAACGAGGAATTAGAATACAACGACCGCCTCCTAACAAAACCGAATGAAGACAAATCCCCAATCCAAATCCGTGAAATAGAGGAAGGATACAGAGTGTTGAATCTTTACCTGGTTGAGGATTCACTTGAGTCAACACCTGGTCAGCCAGGGCATTCATGTTCTGATTGGAAAGAAGGACTCCTTTTGGCGAACCAGTGGTTCCTCCACTAAAAAGAATAACAGCTGGTTGGTCAGTAGAAAAATGATGGAATACTTTTAGAGGTGAGAGCCAGTTTCGGATCAGGGTCTTCCAATCAATTAAACGATCTCCATGATAATTGGGACTTTTACGTCCTTGTTTCAAATAATAAAGATATCGAGGAATTGGAGGGAGTTCTCCCGAAACCGTAGTTAATATGGTCTTTTTGATATCACTCTCTTCGACAGCTTTGCGAAAGTTACCATACAGGATATCCAAAGTGATCAACCACTGACTTTGGGTGTCTTGAACATAAAAAGACATTTCAGGAGCAGTGGATAAGGGATGGACAATACAGACTACCGCTCCAATCATGTTGAGCGAGTAAATTGTCATAACCACTTCAGGGATATTAGGCAAACATACAATCACTCGATGACCGGGTTCAATCCCTAAGTTCTTCCATATCATAGCTAATCGTTGAATTTTTTCTTGTAAGTGTTGATAGGTTATCTGCTTCCCATAATAGTCCAAAGCCGGCATATCAGGATACATTTCTGCGGTCGTGAACAAACGTTCGGCCATGGACTGGTCAGAATTAGGTATCATTATGCATTCCTTCCTCTACGGGTTTCTCTAATTCTTCTGGATGTTCCATGAGCTGCTTGAAGGTTTGTAAAGCACGAGCTAAATAAAATCCATCGGCAATTCGTTCATCTACAGTAAAGGTGATTTCAACCAAGGTTTTTTTAACCAGTTTACCATCTTGGTCTAAACTCAATTCTTCGGCATACTTTCCCATAGCTACAAAAAGTGAAACTGTTCCCCATTCATAGAGGTGGTGATAGGGTGCATTCACTCCTAAACTACCTATGTTTGCAACAAAAGCACTGGCATAAAAAGGATCCGAACTGGTTATCGACTCCGGCACCAGACCAAAATTATCCAACCAGCGGAGAAAAGCCACCACAAACGATATCATCCAACCGGGCAGCTTCGAAAAGGTTTTAACCAAACTTTCACTATCGGCAGCATTTTCATGACGAGCTCGTTCTATGGATAGCAATACTTTTTCAGCAACCTGGTCAAGGGTGTCTGAGGAACAAAAGGTTTCTTTAACTGCTAACATTCTGGCCGCTTCGGTTTTCTCCTGTTTAACCAGGTAGGAAATCTGCATATTATTTCGCTGATAGATTCGCTTCCCAGCTATAAAACGGTTGATCCCGGGTTTTAGGATAGCGGTACGAACCATAGCCGTCATGAGAATATGGAAGAGAGTAAACTTTTTTTCTGGTGACCGATTTAAATTTCTTTCTTGGAGGTATTCCAAAGTATGAGTAATGTCTAACTTTTCTCGAAAGTAGATGCATGATCCATTTCGGGTTTTAAAAATGAATGGTTCCAAACGATGCATCGGATTAGCGTCTTTCAACCAGGTGCCGTCACGACGGTATCCCCGGGTTAAAAAGCGTTTATTTTTCTTTTCTTCAGTCACTCATAACGCAACCTTTCTTAAACTTCCTTACTGCTTTTAGAATAAACTCTTAATTTTCTTTCCACTCTCACCATGGGAGAAGGAACTAAAATCCGTCTTTATTATTTTCTCTCTTTAGTTGAAAGAGTAGTCAATAAATTATTTACATTATAAAGTATTCTTGTTCCCTATCAAGGGAATTTTCTTCACCCTTGATACGTGATAATGGGTATAAATTCTGATAAACTACTAAAAAATGAAAGTCCAAAATTGATTTTTCATTTTTTTTCTCTTTCAATTATGGAGTCTTTTTATGCAAATCGGAAAAATGAGGTGATTAAAGGTTATGGAAGTTGTTTATTCTCAAGGAAATATTCAGGTGGTTATTGGTGATATTACCGAGGAAACAACCGATGCGATTGTCAATGCTGCTAATTCTACCCTCTTGGGAGGAGGTGGAGTGGACGGAGCTATTCACCGGAAAGCCGGACCTAAGCTTAAGGAAGAATGTCGAACCTTAGGGGGATGCCCAACTGGAAAAGCGAAAATCACCAAAGGATATCAACTGAAAGCAAAGTATGTTATTCACACTGTCGGACCGGTTTGGAAAGGAGGAAATGTTCAGGAAGACGAACTCCTCGCTTCGTGCTATAAAAATAGTCTCCAAATTGCCCAAAATTATGGTATTCAAAGTATTTCTTTTCCAGCTATTTCAACTGGTGTCTATGGTTTTCCCAAAAAGCGAGCAGCTGAAATTGCTGTAAAAGAAGTTAAAAAGTTCCTCAAGGAACACCCGCTTTTGGTTCGTTTTGTTTGTTTTGACCAAGAAACTGCCCAGGTCTATCTTGAAGTATTAAAGAACAGTAACCCACCCACTCCGTCATTCTGAGGAGCGTATTGTGCGACGTGAGAATCTCATCTTTTAAAATATTTATAGAGAAAAAAAAATAAAAAGATGAGATCCTCACGCCCTCGAAAAACGAAGCCTCAGGATGACGGCTCAGCGTCAGATGAGATCCTCACGCGAAAAAGCACCGCTTAGGATGACAGATGAAAGGCACACCCCCCTGAATCCTCCCCTCAATGGGGGAATAAATAGAACCATGCTCCCCCTCAGTCTTTTCTTTCCATTAAGTGCTACCAATTTGTTAGAATTTTTTCTCACATTTCATCAGTTTTTTAAATCTATTGACAATTTTCTTTTGGTTTAGTATATTGAGTTTACTATATAATATATAATATATTTTATACAAGGAGGCGATAAACACACCGTTAGAAAAAGAAAAATGACTAAAAATTTTTGCGTTATTTAAAAAACGATTTGTTAATCATTAAAAAGGAGGAATGTTGTTGTGTGGAGCGGAAAGAAATTTTTCATCTTTTGTGTGTTTGTGCTGGTTCTTTTTGTAATTTCAGCCCCCTTACAAGCCGCCCCAAAATATACTCTGAAATTCAACCACGTATTAGCTCCTAATGAACCCTACCATGAAGGATTTTTAGAATGGGCAAAAAGAGTGGAAGAAAGAACCAATGGGGAAGTTAAAATTGAAGTATTCCACAGTGCCCAACTAGGAGTGGAAGAAGATATCATTGAACAAATTCGAGCTGGGGCCAACATTGGTCAGAATACTGATTCTGCCCGTTTGGGAAACTATGTACGGGAAATCTCAGTTATGAATGCCCCCTATTTTGCCAATTCTCTTGAAGAGGTTGAAAAACTAAAAGATTCTCCGACTATAAAAGCCTGGTTGGAAAAACTGGAAAATGAATTCGGTCTTAAAGTTTTGTCATTTATGTGGGTACAAGGTTTCAGGCATTTCATGACCAACAAGCCAATTAAATCTCCTGATGACCTTAAAGGTTTAAGAATCCGAACTCCGGGTGCTCCAATTTGGCAAGAATCAGTTCGAGCTCTGGGAGCCACTCCGGTCGCTCTTTCCTTTGGAGAAATGTATTCTGCTCTTCAATCGAAGGCAATCGATGGCTGCGAACTGGTCTATGCCAACATTGTTGGTGGAAACCTTTACGAAGTCTTAAAATATTCCAGTGAAACCGGACATATTCTTCTCATCAATTTCGAAGTCACCAGTGCAAAATGGTTTAATAGCCTCCCTCCTGAATACCAACAAATAGTTGTGGAAGAATGCGATAAAGCCGGTCTGGAAACCTCCCGAAAAATTATGGAACAACTGGAAGAAGAACACAAACAAACCTGCATTGAAAAGGGGATGGAAATTGTCACTGATATTGATGTGAAAGCCTTTATAAAAGCCGGTGACAAGGCTTATGAAGCGTTAGATTTAATGGATGCTAAGAAAACCCTCTTTGAAGAAATGGGCAAGACAGTAGAATAAGTAAAATAATCAAAGTCCAGCTCTTTCTCCTTAGAGCTGGACTTTTCTTTAAAATCGCAGAACGTCTTTTATAAGGTGGTTTAGCATAATGAAAAGAATGGGCGAATATTTGATGAAGGCGGAGGAATGGATAGCCAAAGTGTCCTTGTTCATGATGGTGATTTTAATATTTTCCTCAGCTATCGCCAGATTAATAAAGCATCCAATTAACTGGGCGGTTGATTTAAGTACCTTCTTTTTCGCTTGGGCTTGTTTTTTGAGTGCTGACGTAGCCTGGAGAAAAAATAAGCTTATGTCGGTGGAAATCTTTATAAAACTATTTTCTGAGAAATCACAAAGAATTTTTAAAATCATTAATTATTTTATTATATCTACTTTCCTGGTTTACCTAATCATTTGGGGAGTTCAGCTCTCCTATACTACTCGCTTTCGAACTTTTGTCGGTATGTGGGGTTTCAGTTACACCTGGGTTACTTTGAGCATACCAATCGGTTCAGCTCTTCTGCTCGCTACGACTCTTGTCAAAATAAAAAAAGCACTTATAAACACTCAATAATATCCAAGGAGGGAATAAAGGATGCTACTGGTTGCAATTGTTTTCATCGTCTTTTTATTCCTTGGAATGCCTGTTGCCTTTGCCATAGGTATTTCAGGATTTCTCTTTTTTCTTCAACACTTAGAACTCCCCATCACCATCCCCATCCAAGTGACAATTTCACAAACTCAAAACTTTGCCCTCCTTGCTGTTCCTATGTTTATTTTCGCAGGGAATCTTCTAAATAAAGCAGGTATTACTCAAAGACTAATGGATTTGGCATCAGTCCTTACCGGTCACCTAAGGGGAGGACTGGCCCAGATTTCTGCAGTTTTATCGACTCTCATGGGAGGAGTATCCGGATCGTGTATTGCCGATGCTGCCATGGAATGCCGGATGCTTGGTCCTGAAATGGTTAAGAGAGGATACTCAAGGGGTTTCGCAGTAGCCGTCAATGTATGGACTTCCCTGATTGTGCCAACAATTCCTCCAGGAATTGGACTTATCCTCTATGGTACAGTAGGTCAGGTTTCAATCGGGAGGCTCTTTGCCGGAGGAATATTACCTGGACTTCTTCTGATGTTCCTCTTTATGATCACCATATCTTATGCCGCTAAAAAAAGAGGGTATCTCCCCGAAAGAGAACACCGGGCTTCTTTTAGAGAAATTACCAAAGCTACCTCCCGGAGCATCTGGGCAATTCTCTTCCCTTTCTTGCTTCTCTTTGGACTTCGTTTTGGTATTTTTACTCCTTCAGAAGTAGGGTCTTTTGCA
>MWBQ01000087.1 GCA_002069605.1 Candidatus Atribacteria bacterium ADurb.Bin276 | reverse complement strand
CAACAGGTAAAGAAAGTTACCCAATTAGGATTGCCAACTTTAGTTGAAGCCATGAATCGAAATGCCAAAACTCAGGAAGGAGCTCGATCTTTGGCAAGAGCTTTGGAACAGCATCAGGATGATGAGGTCGATGATTTGTCGAAGTATATACGCCATGCTGATGCTCATGATGGTGAAAAAATTCTTCGCCATGTTTTTTCTGATAAAAGCGAAAGAGTTGAAAACAGAATTGCTAAACAAACCGGATTAGATATGAGTCAGGTTATGGGAATTCTGGCTCAGTTTGCTCCATTAATCCTCGGACTTTTAGGGAAAGAAAAGAAGCAGAGAAATTTAGATTATACTGGTGTAGCCGATATGACTTCGTCTTTAACCAACCAACTGGGGGGAGAATCCGGTTCTGGTTTAATGGGAATGGTGACTCAATTTTTAGATTCCGATCAAGATGGAGATATCATGGATGATTTAGGTGGATTGTTTGGTGGATTGTTTGGATAAATAATTTTTAATAATAAGGGGACGCTAAGAATTGGTGTCCCCTTATTATTAATTCCATGCTTATAATCCTTGTCTATTATTCCTTTTTACGGCTTTTATATTCAAAATACTTCACTTTTTTAAATCTGAACTTAGTATTTTTACTGCCTTTTCCCCGAAGGCACCCAGCAAATACCCATGGCGTCAATAATAATATCCGATTTTCGAGGCCGAATTATATCGGGATGCAAATCTAACGACAGGGGATCAACATCGATGTGAAGAGGAGCTAATGCTTCATCAAACTGCTCTTGAAGAGCTTTGAGTTGTTCTTGCAGTTCTTCTAATCTTTCTTGAGCACGCTGAACTTCAGCTTTTTCTTTTCCAATCCTACTCATACTTTTAGCAGCTGTTGCTGCTCGGCCAACAGTACCAACCTTGGCGCTCCTCCCTAATAATGCTCCTAATAAGGTAGCACCGACCGATACATAGGTTCCTATTTTCTGTTGTTCCGCTTGGGATTTTTCTCTTTCAATCCGCTCCTGGGAGAGGCGAATTTTATTTTCAAGAGTTTGGAATTTTGGAGCAAATTTAGCCTTAATTTTCGCTACTTCCAAATCGCGTTTTTCTCGCAAAGCTTGAGCAACTCGAGCGCGAAAATCGCCTTCGGTTTCTTCTGGTTTTGATATCAATTTCAACCCTGGATACTGCATGAGAGTAAGCGTGTCCTGCTGATATAAATGGGTTGATAATATCTTTTTCCAACTTTCAACTACTCCGGAATTGGTCACTCCTGAAGGTAGTGGAGTAAATTGTCCCTCACCGATTGGTTCGGTAGAGAGTTCATTTGCTATTTCTCCACGTATCTCCGCTTCTTCCCATAATGCATCCCGACCATCTTCAGAAAGTGGTGCAATCAAAGTGCGGGTAATCCAGGTATCAACTTTGGCTTTGGCACTGACGAAATGCATTTTGGCAATACCGATTGCAGTTGGAACATAAACTACCGATCCTGAAGTTCCTTGAGGACGCAGGTAATATTCTGGAACTTCGGGAGGAAGGATAGGATGTGGAACTGGAGCTGCCTCATAAGTTGGTGTTTCAAATCGAGATGGAGTTGGGGAAGGTAGAACTGCTGCCATACCGGCAGAAAGAGTCTGAATTTGAGGAAGTGTCAGCGGGCCACGGAGATAACTCATTGCCCAGCGTGTTTGAAAGACCACTGAATCCTGTTCATGAACATTCCGCATGAGAAATACTCGATTTCCTAAACCAGCGAGAATTTTTTCCATTTGTGGCCGATCAAAGCCTCCAGTAGCACTTACTGCAGCACCTTCCAATCCTTCGATCACCCGCAATTTATCGCGTTCGGTTTGCAGCCGTCCGATAAACCAGGTTCCACAGTTGGCAAGTCCTTTGTAATCGAGGTCGACCGGGTTTTGAGTAGCCAGGACAACTCCCAAACCAAAGGCACGAGCTTGTTTGAGCAGAGTCAACATTGGAACCTTGGAAGGTGGATTGGCTGTAGGTGGAAAATAACCGAATATTTCATCCATGTAAAGCAGGGCACGTAGACTGCTGGTACCTGATTGATTCCGCATCCAGGCTACTATTTCATTGAGAAGTAAGGTTACAAAAAACATTCGCTCAGGATCAGAAAGATGGGCGATAGAGATGATAGAAACCCGGGGTTTCCCTTCCGGTGTGTACAATAGACGTTGGATATCGAGCGGCTCACCTTCGAGCCAGGTTGTAAATCCCGGAGAAGCTAACAGGTTGTTTAGGCTAATTGCCAGCTTAAACCGTTCCTTAGATGGATAAAAAGATTCTAAGTCGAAAACTCCGATTTTTTTAAAAGACGGTTTTTGAATCTCATGAATCAAACCGGCAATATCTAAACTTCTTCCTTCTCGCCAGGCTTGATCGAGAATATTGGATAGAAGAATATGATCGCGACTTTGAACTGGATCGGCATCCATTCCCAGTAGGCTGAGTAACCCAGAGATCGTGGATATAATACGGTCACGTAAAGCAGAAGCATCTTGGATGATATTGGCTGAGGGAGGAGTGAAGGAACGAAGAATCTGTAAAGGCCGTCCGGCAGTATTCCCTGGCGTGTAGATGGTCATGGAAACGGTATCTTTTAAGCGTTGAATACGCTCTGGTTCTTGTCCCCATTGGGCTAAGCCGCTTTTCCAGTTTTCGGCAGTTTTTGCTGCAAAAGCATCGGGATCCATGCCTTTCCGAGTGGCTTCGGCTTCGTCGATCCAAGGTCGGAAATCTTCCGGTCGAAGTTCGGGAAATTGCAAGAGGAGATTTCCTAAATCACCTTTAGGATCGATAAGTATGGAGGGGATACCATCAATGGCAGCTTCTTCAAGAAGACCGATGGCCAAACCGGTTTTTCCGCTGCCGGTCATACCCACTATCATGGCGTGAGTGGTTAAATCTTTAGCATCATAAAGAATAAGATTATCTTTTAACTCATTATTAGTCAAATCATATTCTTTACCTAAATAAAACACCCCAAGTTTTTCAAAATCCTGCATGGTTATATCCCCCCAATGAGATTCGATAAGAATCAATTTCAATTCAATTCTACCGTAATGCGAAATCATGTACAAGTGACCAGAATGTCAGGTTTTTACCCAGCACCACTATCCTGAAAATACCGGAATAAGTGAAAAGTAATCAAACAAATAAGAAAAAGAATGAATTCAACAATTCCCCTCCTTGGAGGGGTGCTGTACGAACGGAGACATAGGTTACACTTTAGTCTAAGGACATAGGTAACACTTTTTAAGCATTTTGATACTCCAGCGATTCAAAGGTATGAGTCTCTTTATCAATTGTACCAATATCATACTGGGAGAAACTGACTAACCAGGAATCATTATAGTCTTTGAATCCTAAGAATTCACCAGTGAAGACTTTACTGATTCTGACCTGGTGGTTGCCATTCAAAGAGATCCGCCCTGAGGAATCGACTTTACGAGTGAGCGTATGATGGGGATATTCACAATCACTTAAGGTTTTTGGATAGGGACGGTCACTTTTGTGGTACCAGGAAGCCGGGGTTTTTTGGCCAAGGGCTTCATGGGGTCTTACGGTATTGTAGGTCTTTTTGAAGACTTCAAAACGATCTTGTTGGGTGAAAAGATTTGAAGCTGGTGGGAAACAGGCTTCTTCTTTCAAAGTTCGGTGCATCCGTTCATGACGACTATTTTGTTCTGGATGACCAAGGTCAATGCGTTCTAAGATGATGCCGAGTTTGACCAGCCACACGGCAAGGTGAGTGAGCCCAAAGGGAGCACTCAGAGAAGCAAAGGGAGTGCCGTTATCACTGCGGATCACCTGGGGAAGACCATATTTGGAAAAGCACTCTTTGAAGACCGGAAGGGATTCTTGAATACTGGGAGAGGAAAGAGCTTCACAGGCAAGGAGATACCGGCTATAGTGATCGGTGATGGTTAAAGGATAACAGTCTTTTTGGTCTCGGGTTTGAAATTGTCCTTTAAAGTCGACACACCAAATCTCGTTCGGTTCGTGACTGATTCGAAGCTGATGGGGTGAAACACTTCTTTTCAGTCGGCGAGGGTGTGACCTCACCAGACCATGACGAGAGAGGATAGCACTGATGGTGCTCACTACTGGAAAGGCAATGTAGGGATGCTCTTCCTCCAGGAAGGGTTTGATTTTTTTAGCTCCCCAACTGGGATGTTTGAGTTTGGTATCCAGAATCATTTGCTCGGTCAGGGCATCAGTTTTACTCGCCAGATAAAGAGGACATCGAGATTGGTCTTTGAGTCCATCCAAACCAAAGGCTTGAAAACGATGAATATACTTATAGGCGGTTTTTCGAGAGATTCCATATTCTCGACACAAATCTGTCACCTTTTCCTTGTTGAGATAACGATAGATTAATTCTCGTCTGAGATCCACTTTGTGTACCTCCATCCATGGCATAAGGCATTCCTCCTTATACCAGTAGTATACAAAGTGTTACCTATGTGTCCGGAACTTTCTGTTACCTATGTGTCCGGATCATACCG